>CAJATB010000090.1 GCA_903944755.1 uncultured Bacteroidota bacterium | reverse complement strand
TATTCTTTTTAGAACATAAACTTACAGATAAGCAATTGTATGCAATGGAGCCAGAAGCGGTTATTGAGTTGCTGACTCAAATAAAAGGGGTAGGTAAATGGACAGTGCAAATGTTATTAATGTTTAGCTTAGGCCATGAAAACGTTTTTGCTGTTGACGATTTGGGCATTCAGCAAGCGATGATTAAGTTGTATAAAATAAAGTATACTACCAAAAAGGAACTACATACTAAAATGCTTGCAAAGGCTGATAAATGGGCGCCTTATAAAACCTATGCATGTTTACACCTTTGGAATTGGAAGGATAATGGGGCAGTTTAAACTGAATTTCGAGCAGCATTAATTACGCCAAACATGGTTCTTGTTAATAGTTTTTCGTATGTTTCTTTCAAAGAAGAGGCTATAAGTGGCTCTTGAACTTTCCCTAATGCATATTGTTGAATGGTAAGTAATGGTAAAACAATCCGGTCTCTTAATTGAATAGATTGTTTTCCTATTTTATCCCCTTCCATTAAACTTGACGTATTATTCAGTGCTAAGTATAACTTAGTGGTAAGTGTAAATTCAGCTTGAATCATATTCCAGATTGAACTATAGGTAGGGTCTTCCTCAATATATTTTGTGATTGAAAAATTCGACTTTACCATACTCATCATGCTATTATCAATTAAGGTCCTGAAAAATGGGTTGGTGTTAAATAAGGATTGCACCTCTTCCCAGAGTCCTTTATCTTTTAAAGTTTGTAAAGCAGTTCCTACCCCATAAAAGCCGGGTACATTTTGTTTTAATTGACTCCAGCTTCCTACAAAAGGAATGGCTCTTAGGTCCTCGAAGCGCAAATCTGCATCAGCGCCTCTCTTTGCTGGCCTACTTGCAATATTGCTTTTGCTATAATAATTGAGTGGACTAAACTTTTGCAAATAACTTAAAAATAAAGGATGGGCTTTTAGCGCTTGGTAACTTTTAAAACTAAGTGCTCCTAATGTTTCTAGTATTAAACGGTCTTGTTGTGAAAGTTGTTTTTTTGTGTCGGCAAATAAGGTCTGACTTACTCCAGCGCTTACCAGCTGCTCTAAATTATACTGTGCAGACTGAATTGTGCCAAAGTTGGATGTAATGGTTTGGCCTTGTACAGTAAGTTGAATTTCTTCATTTTCAATTTGATTCCCCATTGATGCATAAAACTGATGTGTTTTACCTCCTCCCCTTGAAGGAGGGCCACCTCTGCCGTCAAAAAATTTAACTATAATACCATTGTCTCTTGATATGCTGGTTAATACTTCTTTAGATTTGAAAATACTCCAATTCGCTTGTAAATACCCTCCATCTTTTGTACCATCACTAAAGCCCAACATAATGGGTTGCTGCTTATTTCTTTCAACCAAATGCTTTGCATATAATGAGTTTGTATACAAAGTACGCATAATTGATTCAGCTGCATTTAAATCCTCTATGGTTTCAAATAAGGGAACAATATCTACTTTCGATAAGTATTCATCTGCGCCACATAACCTGAATAAGGCGTACAACTCCATTACGTCAACTTCCCCTTGGCAATTACTTATTATATACCTATGACATCCAGCTTCTCCATTCATATGCTGTACTTGTGCTATAGCATGTATGCTTTCTAGGGTATCAACAGTAATAGGGTCGGTAAATAAACTTAGATGGACTTTATCTTGTATTTTTTGTAATGCAATTATTTTTTCTGAGGCATTTAAATTTAAATAATCCTTAGGCAAAATTACTTCCCCTTTTTGTTCCAGTAGGGCTTCATTAATGGTTAACAACACATTACGGTGTATGCGACTGTCTTGTCTAATATCTAAAGAGGCAAAATGGGTGCCAAATAAACGTACTTTATTTATTAAACTATCTAGTTTAGATAAATATAAACAATGATCTTCGGCAATAATTAATTGTCGTATCTGGCTAAGGCATTCAATTATTTCTGAACTAGTAATTGGTTTACTTTGGTCGGGCCTAAACACATTTTCATATAAGCTATTTTCTAGGGAACTTAAAAGTAAATCCACTTTTGAAAAAGTGAGTTTGCGTTTCAATTTTCTAACATCCCTATAATAACACACAATGATACTACTCCTTAATGCTTGTGCTACTTTAATAGTGGTAGCCGCATTTACAAAAGGGTTACCGTCTCTGTCTCCGCCAGGCCAAAATCCCAGTTCAATAAATGGATTTGTGCCAGTGTATTCGCTATTAAACACCTCTTTGATAATATTGTTATAAATATTTCCCACGGAGTAATAAAACACGTTCTCTAAATACCACATTAGGTTCAGCGCTTCATCGGTAGGACTAGGTTGTTTCTTATTAAAAAAAGGGGTAAGCCCTAGTTGTTGAATATATTGATTAATGGTAAAAAAATCATTTTTCCCAATAGCTTGTCCCATATCATGTATAATACCTAATACATTGGCCGGATAAAACTGCGTTGGGTGGGCTGTTAGCACAATGCGTACTTTAAAATCTTGCAATTTTGTTTTTAAGGCTGCTGTTTTTCCACTAAAACTAGCTTCTCTTACTAATCCTTTTAAGCTTCCTTGCCCTTCCATTTCATTAACTTCTGTAAAAGCGGCGTCCTCTATGGCATCAAAAAGTACTACCTGCCTTTCCATGTATTGGACATATTTAAATAGGTGATTAATTTTTTCTTGCTCAGTGTCTACTTCTGTATGTTGCTTAAAAAAATAATCAATAATTGCTGTAGGTGATTTTTCTTTTGTAAATCCTTGTTCGCAAGTTTCAAGAAGAATGGGTAATAGCGCACCTACATTTGCAATTCCTGAATAGGGTAGTGCTGCAAATAAACTGTTGTAGATAATGTATTTGTCAGCTACATTTCTTTTAAATTGGTCCCCATAATTATTTGTAGAGTTTGCCATATGCTTGTTACCCGAAGATACTACAAATAATAAGCATTGCCATGAAAGCCTTATTGCTATTGATTCCTAATGAATGTTTGTTTAATTCTTGTTGGATGCTAAGTAGGTTGGGTATTGGATGTCATGATAAAATGCGAAGGTCCAGTTTTCAATAGCAGCTTGTTGCCACCACATTTGGCGCCATTCCATAGATTTTTTACCATCTAAATCATATTTTGCGACAAACCTAGCTTTCATTTGTTGTAGCTGTGGTGCCACATCCCCCCCAAAGAAGAATATACTTTCGTCTTCTTTAATCCAAGCAACTTGATGGTATAAGCTATGCCCTCCAGTTAATTGGTAATGTATTAAATTGTCTATAGTGCCTTCGTCATCATGCAACCAAACCACGCCACTAAATTCGTTAAGAATACTAACTTGATCGGCAATATAGGAAAGGCTTTGCCCGCTCATAGCTAAATCAAATTCTCTTTTTTGAATGTAATACTTTGCATAGGGGAAGCTTATAAATCTTTCTTGGTGTGTGGGATGTAAATAGCTAATGCCACCTGCATGGTCTTTATGTAAATGACTCATAAATACCTTAGTAACACTCGATGGGTCAATGCCCACTTTCATAAGGTTGTCATGTAATTGTAAAATACCTGCTTTATTAAAATAGCCAAGTCCTGCATCAAATAAAATAATATCATTTTCGGTTACCACAACAAAAGGTTGTACTTCAATAAGTATACTTCCCTTGGATCGGTTTTGTAAGTTTTCTATACTAGTGTCAAATGGGACAAGTACTTTAGATTGGTCAATTGTAAAACTGCCTTCTGATAAAGGGTAAATTTGCATAGCGCAAAATTAAGCATTAACGAATCACCATTTGCCTATCAGCATCTAATCTTAATAAAATAAACACAAGTACTGTAAAGGTTAGTAGGGATGAACCACCATAACTTATCAATGGCAATGGTATACCTACAACAGGGAATAGCCCAATGGTCATACTAATATTTACCGCTATATGGAAAAAGAAAATACCAATTACACTATAAGCATATACACGAGAGAAGGTACTACGTTGCCTTTCTGCGATACGCACAAGCCTGAATAAGAAAAATAAATATAGACCCAAGAAGGTGAACGTGCCTACAAAGCCAAATGCTTCCCCTAAGGACGTGAAAATAAAATCGGTATGTTGTTCGGGAACATATTTACCTCTAGTTTGTGTTCCTTTCAAAAATCCCCTGCCCCAAAACCCACCTGAACCAATCGCAATTTTACTTTGCTTTACGTTATAATCATCTGGCTTTCTTACTTTAGCAGTGCCTGTTTTAGTCGCTGATTTTATATTCTTACTACAATCATATTCTTTACCTACCATACTATAAATACGCGTTGTTTGGTAACATTCAAAAACATTATTGAAAATATAAGGTACTGCAAACCTTACTGTGCCAAAACAAATAGCCCAAATACCAATTACTACAAGTATAGTTTGTTTGTTTTTCTTGAATCGCTTAATCATGGATAAAATAAATAAGCCCGCGATTGCTGTTAAGATAATGGCTAGTATGCCAGGTGGAAGTAAAAGTGTTGCTATGACAAGAATTGCAAAGGATACTAGCACAATTAATATAACTGGGGGTAAGCCTTCTCTGTACATTGCAAATATAAAGGCGCTATACACTAATGCTAATCCCATTTCATGCTGCATCACTGACAATACAGCAGGTAGCGCAATCATAATACCAGCAATTAGGTGATTTTTTATCTTGGTAAAGTCGGTTTCGGGTTTGGAAATAAACTTAGCTAATGCCAGTGCGGTAAATATTTTACATAATTCGGCTGCTTGCAAATTAAATCCGCCAGCTATTGGAATCCAACTTTTCGATCCATTTATCTCCTTGCCTATTATAAAGGTTGCAAGCATTAACAAAATTCCCCCAGCGTAAAAAATATTTGCAAAAGCAGTAAACACCTTACTATCCGTTAACAGAATAAAAATGCCCACTAAACTACAAAAAAGCGCAAAGTATATTTGTTTACTATAATTGTTTTTTGCTGTCACTAATGAGCTACTCCAATTTGTATTGGGGTTGTATTCAACCATAAAAATGCATAAAATACCAATTGTCACCATCAAAAAATATAAGATGATCACCGCTAGGTCAGTTCCCTTCGAGAAATTATTTTTATTATCTATGGTTGCCATTTATTATTTTAATACCTTTTTCTTTTTTTCTTGATTTGGAAGCATTGTCTCTTTGCCAACCTTTTTTGGTAAAGCTGGAATGGGCGCTTTTGTTTTTTTAGAAGTATCCAACTTTACACTATCCTTTTTCACAGTATCTGCTTGAATTAATTTTGGAGTCATTTCTGACGATACTACTTCCATCTCCCAAACGTCTCCAAGTTCGTCATTATTGTATTCTATAGGGGTCATTAACTCTGTTCTGTTATGCCTTATATACCAGTCTTTAATGCCTTGTGGCATAAGGTCAACTTTTGAAAGGTTATCTGCCTTTAATTGACTTTCAGCAGTTAAGGTATCGTTCAAATATTTCTCCATCACCAAACCTCCAATGGGTCCAGCCCAAACCGATCCGTATCCTGCATTTTCTACTATTACTGCAACAGCGATGGTTGGGTTATCCTTTGGTGCAAAGCAAACAAATATGGAGTGGTTCTTTCCATGTGGGTTTTGAGCAGTACCCGTTTTAGCACAATATTCAATTCCTGGGATTTTAATAAAGGCGGCCGTGCCATAAACAGTTACATCATGCATGCCTTCTTTTATAGCGTCAAAATAAGCTTTTGGTATTTTAGTAACCACTTGTTTTTTTCTAAATTCGGCTAACAAGTTTTTATCTTCTTCGTTTTCATTTTCAATACTATCTACAAAATGAGGGGTATAGAAAAAGCCTTCATTGGCTATATAAGCCATTGAATTAGCTAATTGCAGTGGGGTTGCTGTCATTCTATCTTGGCCAATTCCTAGCGTTAGCATATAACAACTATTCCAATACCTAGCACCACCAAAGTCCCTGTTGTAACTAGCGGTGTCAGGTATATTGGCTTTATTTTCACTTGGTAAATCAATGCCTAATTTTCTACCAAATCCAAAACCATTCATATATTCTTTCCACTTTAAATACCCTTGTTTTGCATTTCCATATTTTGGATTGTCAATAGCTAATCTAAAAACCTGTAAGAAATACGAGTTGCATGAATTTGCTAATGCCAATTGTAAATTACCAGCATGCCCTGGATTATGGTGTTCGCATTTCCGCGCATTACCACAGGCAGTATATAACCCAAAACAGTTGTACCCAAATGAAGGGGTGATTAAGCCTTCGTCTAAAGCAATTAATGCACCTAATGGTTTAAAAGTAGACCCAGGAGGGTATTGTCCCTTAATTGCACGATTATAAATTGGTCGTGCAGTATCCATTAATAGTCTTCCAATAGTTTTTCTTCTTTGGCTTCCGGTTAATAAATTCGGATTATAACCAGGACTAGAAGCCATTGCAATGATGCCTCCCGTTTTTGGATTCAAGGCAACAACGCTTCCCACTTTATGTTGTAAAACTTTTTCTGCAAGCTGTTGTACTTCAACATCAACACTTGTAAATAAATTTCTTCCTGCTACAGCACTGGTATCGTACTCTCCTTTTTCATATACACCTTGTATCTTACCCTTATTATCTCTTAAAAACCGCTTCACTCCACGTTGACCCATTAGGATAGGTTCGTATTGTTTTTCTAATCCTGTCATACCTGCGTAGTCACCCATCTCATATCCTTCAGCAGCATTTTTCTTTAAAAATTTCACATCTACTTCCGCGACATAACCTAATACATGTGCCGCTGTATTATAAGGGTAACTTCGTATGGACCTTTCCGATAAAGAAAAACCAGGAAACCTATATAAGTTTTCATTTAATTGTGCAAAAAGTTCAGGGGACAAGAACGGCTCAAACACACCTGCCTTTACCCTTGTATTTTTTATGATTGCCTCAATGATTCTTTTTTTGTATTCTTCTTTGTCTATGTTTAAGATAGAACAAAGCATTGCAGTGTCCACGCCTTTTGTTTCATTAGGGATTACCACTAAGTCGTAACTAATGCTGTTTTCTAATAAGGCTCTTTTCTTTCTATCATAAATAATACCTCTATCGGGGTATATAATTTTTCGGTAGATAGCATTATTGTCTGCTGCTAATTTATATTTATTTGATATAATCTGTAAGCTTATAAGCTGTCCAACAATAAG
Organism: uncultured Bacteroidota bacterium; assembly: GCA_903944755.1. GTDB lineage: Bacteria > Bacteroidota > Bacteroidia > Chitinophagales > Chitinophagaceae > Sediminibacterium. Next base: position 4,897 of record CAJATB010000090.1, on the reverse strand, counting down.
GATGAAAATAACACCAATTATAATTTGTATAACACCGCCTCTATTCGAATTATATACTGACATGTGTTATTTTTTTAGCTTTCTTCTGTTCGTAATCAGTTCAACTGACATTATTAACAGTATGCTTATTAAACTTGTTGCAAATACTTTACCAATGAAGTAAGTAAAATTTCCAAATTGTAACCATTCTAGTAATACTAAATAAAAATGGTGTACGAATGTGAGGATAAATAAGTAAAAAATATAGGGTCCCCATCCCATTGTGCCAATGCTTGGTTCTTTATTTATTTCTTCAGAAGCTTCTTGCGCCAATAATAAATTTAAAACAGTAGGTCGGATATATCCAACCAACAAGCAAGCGGCAGCATGCAGCCCTGGGGTATTCATAAATAAATCAAGTGTGTAGCCTAACACAAAACCAAGAATTGTCATTACAAGCCGGCTTGTACCAAAAGGCAACCAAAGTAAAAATAAAAAATAAATATAAGGTGTGATGAACTTGTGTAATGGGGGTACTTCGTTCAAGATGATAATTTGTATCAACAAGAATAGGGTAAAACGGGCGATATTTTTAAGTAGGCTATTCATTCTTCAAGTTGATTTGTTCTACCTGTTGTTGCTCAGCCATTCTTTTATTTTCAACTAAATAAACATATTCTAGCGTATAAAAATTGGTAGCAGATTTTATATTTAATGTTAAAAAATTACTTGATGGGTCCTTAATAACCTTCGTAACACTACCAATCATCATTTGTGCGGGAAAATTTGAAGAATAAGGGCTCGTTAAAACAGTGTCTCCAATTTTAGGCGCCGCACTTTTTGAAATATTTTTTAGCATTAACATACTTGGGTCGCTTCCGTCCCATTCAATGCTTCCGGCAACTCTATCTCGTTTCAACATGGCACTTACCTTACTACTGCGGTGCAGTAAGCTCATTATTTTACTGTAATTATCATTTACTTCTACTACTACACCTACAATCGTTCCATCAGGGCTAATTGCTGCCATGTCTTTTTTCACACCTTGTAAAGCGCCACGTTCAATGGTGATATAGTTTTGTTGAAGCGTGAAAGTATTGCCAACAACTTTAGCGGGGTAGTAATAAAATTTCCTTATTTTCTCAAGGCTGTCTTTTCGCAGAATCAAACTTCCTGCTTTTTTAGTGGTATCAAATCCAACGAAGTTCTGAGCAAGTTCATTTCTTAATGCAATATTTTCTGCAATTAACTTAGCGTTTGTTTCCTTTAAAGTAAAGAAGTAAGTCCAGTTATTGTAATAACTATTAATATTTCCAGTGAACTGATTTGTCCAACCTCCGAAAAAAGTTTGGTGTGATTTGCTATAAGAAGACAACATTACTAGCGACACAATTTGAAGTATCAAAAAAGTGAAGAAGGTAAAATTATGTCGTATGAACCCAATGATGTTCTTCAAGAATGATCGACTTTATACTGCAGTGAATTAAAATATATTAAAAGAAATATTGACTACCTCATGATAAAAGGGAATCGTTGATAATTTTTCAACGCAATTCCTGTACCACGAACCACACTCTTAAGGGGATCTTCTGCAATATGAACTGGTAACTTAATTTTTGCGCTTAATCGTTTATCTAGTCCACGTAATAAAGAGCCGCCACCAGTGATATACAAGCCACGGCGGTAAATGTCCGCAGCCAATTCCGGAGGAGTTGTTTCTAATGCTTTTAATATTGCTTCTTCTATTTTGAAAATACTTTTATCTAATGCTTCTGCAACTTCTTGGTAGGAAACCATGATTTGTTTTGGAATACCTGTTACCAAATCTCTGCCATTTACTGGCATATCATCAGGAGGATTGTCTAAATCTTTTAATGCAGCACCAACATGAATTTTAATTTGTTCTGCGGTACGTTCTCCAACTAATAAACTATGATAGCGTCTTAATGCTTCCATAATATCAGCAGTAAATTCATCACCACCAATACGAATACTTTGATCACAAACAATACCTGCTAAAGCAATTACTGTAATTCCAGTGGTACCGCCTCCGATATCTATAATCATATTTCCAACAGGTTCTTCTACATCTATACCAATACCTAAAGCCGCAGCCATAGGTTCGTGAATCATATAAACTTCTTTTGCGCCTGCTTGTTCAGCACTATCACGCACCGCTCTTTTCTCCACTTCGGTAATGGAAGAAGGTATACAAATTACCATTCTCCAACTTGGTGGAAATAAAGGCTTCTTTGGATAAATCATTTTCATCAACTCACGAATCATTAATTCTGCAGCATTAAAATCGGCAATAACGCCATCTTTTAATGGACGAATTGTTCTAATACTTTCGTGCGTTTTTTCATGCATTAACAAGGCCTTTTTACCTACACCTAAAACTTCCTTCATATTGTTCCTGTTAAGGGCAATAATAGAAGGCTCATTCACGACCACTTCGTCATTGTGAATGATAAGGGTATTTGCGGTACCTAAGTCCATCGCAATTTCCTGAGTAAAAAAATTAAATAATCCCATTATAAGAAAAATTTTAAAGTTCAATTTGAATGATGCAAAAATCAGCTAAAAACCTTGAACTACAAAGCTTTTTATGAATTAATCAACCGCTTGTTTTGTTAAAAACTTTTACTTGAACTCGAAGCCAATATCTTTTCTGAAATTCATGCCTTCAAAATGAAGCAAAGACAAAGTGTTTTGCGCCTTTTTTACGGCGTCCTGGATGGTAGGGCCTTGGGCGGTTACTGTTAAAACCCTACCTCCTTTTGTAACAATTGCATTCTCCTTTAAGCCAGTACCAGCTTGAAATACAAGGGTATCTGGAATGTTTTGTGAAGCTTCGATGCCGCTAATTATAAAGTCCTTTTTATACGCACCGGGATAACCTCCACTTACCGCCATTACGGTTGCGAATGCATTTTCGTTATATTCAATATTTACGTCAGCCAAAGTTCCATTATCGACTGCTGCTAATAAACTCACTAAATCGGTTTGAAGCCTTGGTAGAATAACTTCTGTTTCAGGGTCACCTAATCTGCAATTATATTCAATCACAAAAGGTTCGCCCCCGCAATTCATTAAGCCAAAGAATACAAACCCCTTGTAAATCAGCCCTTCTTGATGAATTCCTTGAATCGTAGGTTTTATAATGCGCTCCTCCACTTTTTGCATAAAGTCATCATCCATAAACGGGACTGGGCTTACACAACCCATTCCACCCGTATTAAGCCCTGTATCGCCTTCACCTATTCGTTTGTAGTCCTTCGCATGACCAATTATTTGGTAATTAATACCATCGGTTAGTGCAAAAACGCTTACTTCAATTCCTTCTAAAAACTGCTCTATCACTACTTTTGCGCTTGCTTCCCCAAATTGTTTGTTTTGGATCATTTCTTCGAAACAAGCCAATGCTTCTTGCTGTGTTTGTGCAATAATTACTCCTTTTCCAGCTGCTAAACCGTCGGCCTTTAACACTATGGGAAGGGAATGATTACGGATATAAGTACAGCCTGCTTCATAATTGTCTGCAGTAAATTCGGCATAACTAGCAGTGGGAATTTGATGCCTTTGCATAAAATGCTTACTAAAAGCCTTACTTCCCTCTAATTGGGCAGCATTTGCTGAAGGCCCAATGATATTTACATGACTCGTCATTGGGTCATTCACAAAAAAGTCATAAATGCCCCTTACTAAGGGTTCTTCGGGCCCTACCACAACCATTTCTATTTTATGGTCTAAAACACATTTTTTCAATCCTTCAAAATCGGAGACTTCAATAGGTAAGTTCGTTCCTATACTTGCTGTGCCTGGATTTCCGGGAGCTATGAATATTTGGTCTGCCTGGTGGCTTTTAGTCATTTTCCAAGCCAAAGCATGTTCTCTTCCGCCACTTCCAATCAATAAAATATTCATAATTAAGGGTTTGCTCCACGAAAGTAAAAATTATTGAAGGGATTTTATTAAATTGGGTCAACTAATTAAATGATTACTTATGTCTACAACAGCTCAAAAGCACCCCAAAGGATTGTATGTTTTGTTTGCTACCGAAATGTGGGAGCGATTCAATTACTATGGAATGCGTGCAATTTTGGTATTGTTCTTAACCAAGGCATTGCTTTTTGATAAAGTTTTTGCATCTCAGGTATATGGTAGTTATACAGGCCTAGTATACTTAACACCCTTATTGGGGGGTTATATTGCCGATAGGTATTGGGGTAATAACCGTTCCATCATTGCAGGAGGTTTGGTGATGGCTATTGGAGAATTCGTTTTGTTCTTTTGCGGCGAGTTTTACCAAAATCCTGAAATATCCTCCATGTTGTTTTATGTTGGCTTGGGTTGTATGATTGCTGGTAATGGATTTTTCAAACCCAATATTTCAAGTTTAGTAGGGCAGTTGTACAAAAAAGGGGATAAAAGAATTGATTCTGCTTATACCATTTTTTATATGGGTATTAATACTGGAGGGGCCTTAGGTCCAATTGTTTGTGGATTAGTAGGAGATACAGGCAATCCGGCCGATTTTAAATGGGCCTTTTTTGCAGGGGGCGTTGCGATGCTTATTAGTGTAGTGACTCAAATGCTTTTTCAGAAAAAATATTTGAAGGACCCTGAGGGAAAAGCATTAGGAGAAGCGCCAGCGAACGCGCCAAAGTTTTTTCAAAAATTACCAGTAATGGTTGGATTTTTATTTTTATTATCATTAGTTACAATTGCATTAGTATATATAGATATTAAAGTGGTAAGCTATTTATTTTATTTACTACTTGCTTGTATTATTTTAATAGCGGGTGTCGTTTTTACTGATAAAACAACAACATCAATAGAGAAACAAAAAATACTAGTCATATTTGTAGTTTCCTTTTTTGTTATTTTCTTTTGGAGTGCATTTGAACAAGCAGGC
>CAJATB010000089.1 GCA_903944755.1 uncultured Bacteroidota bacterium | reverse complement strand
GCGAAATCACCCACCGACGAAGTCCACTGTTCAGTAAAATACAAACCTTTATCGGGATGCGCATTGCGCACGGTTGAAAGTGCACTAATATCACCACCATATAAATGAAAAGCCGACCCTGTAATAAAGGCTTTAGCAGCAGGATCGTTCAACACTGAAATAGGATATTCAGGTTTATCACAATTGTGGTCGTAAATAATAATTTTAGTTTTAATATTTGCAGCAGCAAAAGCAGGCCCCAAATTATTTTTAATAAACTTAGCTTGGTCCACCGCAGTCATATACATACTAGGGTTATTCCCTGGGTGTAATGGTTCGTTTTGGGGCGTAATAGCATCAATGGTAATACCATTTTCTTTCATTTGTTGGATGTACTTCACAAAATACTGAGCGTAAGTGGCATAGTACTGAGGCAACAAGCTGCCACCCACTGAACTATTATTGTCCTTCATCCAAACTGGAGCCGACCAAGGGCTTCCCATAATTTTTATGTTAGGATTTATTAAAAGAATTTCCTTTAATAAAGGAATAAGCTGCGCCATATCGGGCGAAAGGCTAAACTTAGTTAAGTTCACATCAGTTTCGCCAGCAGGCAAATTGTTGTAAGAAAAAACAGAAGCGTCTAAATCGGAAGCACCAATGCTAATTCTTAAATAGCTCACCGAAATAGAAGTAGCCGTTTGCCCAAATAAATCCTGCAGTAAAGCCGCTTTTTTGTCGGCACTTAATTGGTTAATTACCTGCGCACTACCACCAGTTAAAGAATAACCGAACCCTTCTACCGTTTGAAAGGTTTCGCCATCAAACACTTCAATGTTGGCATTATTATTCAGGGTGTTACCGAATTTTAAAATAGTAGCTTGTTTTTCGAGCTTAACCGACTGGTCGCCCTTGGTTAACCAAAAATCAATTTCATTCACTGTGGCAACAGTAGGTGTTGGTGTGGGGGGCACCGGAATATTTTCGGGAGTACAATTGTATATAGAAGCACTTAAAATAAGTGATAAGAATAATTTCATTCCAGCTTTATTAATTTTTTTATACCAGTTCATAATGCGCAATTAGCTTAAACAATACATTAAATTTTCATTTCAATCTATTGTGTACGCTTGCTTACATACTAAGACAATAAAAAAGACAAAAACCCCTAAAGCGATTAGGCCTTTTTTAAATACCTTAACATTTAATTACTACTTTATTAATTCAAAGCTGTCTTTTAAACGAATATCAGCCGACGAAGCGCCAATCATAATATCAAAATCACCCGGTTCTGAGTCCCAAACCAATTTTGCATTGTAAAAGGAGAGCTTGTCGTTATTAATTAAAAACTTAATTGTTTTACTTTCTCCCACATTCAAGAAAACCTTTTTAAAGTCCTTAAGTGACTTGACAGGCAATACTAGGGAACCCACTTTATCACGTAAATACAATTGAACAATCTCTTCCCCAGCATACTTACCCGTGTTGGTAATTGTTACACTCACTTCCAAGGTTTCCTTTTTAGTAAACTTATGCTTGTTTAATTTTAAGTCGCTATACGCAAAGCTGGTATAACTTAATCCAAAGCCAAAAGGAAATTTAGGATGAATACTTAAATCAATATAAGAAGAATTGTAAATATGGTTACTGTCGTTAACTGCAGGGCGGCCTGTATTAAAGTGATTGTAATAAATAGGAATTTGACCAACACTTACCGGGAAGGTCATTGGTAATTTAGCAGCAGGGTTATAATCGCCAAACAAAACATCGGCAATGGCATTACCCGCTTCGCTACCTAACCACCAAGTGTATAAAATTGCAGGCGCATTGTCCGCAGTATAATTAAATACTAACGGGCGTCCTGCGTTAACTAAAACCACGACAGGTTTGCCAGTTGCCAACAGTGCTTTTAATAAGTCCTCTTGCACACCTGGTATAGAAATATTTGCTTTACTTTTTGCTTCACCACTCATATCCCTACGTTCGCCAATACTTAACACCACCACATCGGCTTGATTTGCAACGGCGATTGCTGCTGCAAAACCGTCCTTATTATCGCCTTCAATTTCACAACCTTTAG
>CAJATB010000088.1 GCA_903944755.1 uncultured Bacteroidota bacterium | reverse complement strand
GGGATTATCCTTTCTTTTTCATTTCAGCACATTTGCCATCTTTCATACACTCTTTAGTGCATTTGTGTGCTTTAGCTTCTTTTTTCTTACAGTCTTTACAATCTTTCTTGCCGCAATTTGCAGAAGCAGTAGTTGCAGAAAGTGTAAGTACGCTTGCTAAAAATAAAATTGATAATTTCTTCATATTGTTTGTTTTAAGTTTTTTCTAGTGTAAAAATAAGCTTATTTTAATAATTACTAACTAATTGAAATCATATAAACGTTTAATAGCTATTTAAGCACTTCTAAAATAGGCTTACCTAATGTGCCGCTTGGCATTTGAATACCTAAAAGGGTAGTCACCGTTGGAGCAATATCAGTCATATAGTTTATGCTATTTATTTGACCTTTTTTTATGCCATTCCCATACCATAATAAGGGGATATGTGCGTCGTAGTTATAAAACACACCATGTCCCGTTCCTTTATAGCCACCTCCTACAACACCTGATTTTGTGATAAATAACAGGTCTCCACTTCTTTGGGGAGCAAAACCGTTTATAATACGTTCCCTAATTTCCTGAGGGAATGGAGCCATAGCGGTTTTACGTAATTCTATCACTTGTAGAATGTCGTTTTTTTGTTCTAATAAATTCGTAATTAGGGTCACTAATTTTTCTTGGCTTACTCCTAGGCTATCCATTAAAGGGTGATTAAAATGAATATTGTATTCAGTAACCGCACTTATCAAACTTGGATTTAATCCTTTTGCTGTTAACATTTTTCCAATATCAGTTTTTACGCCGTTGTCTGTAATTGCACCAGCAGGCATTTTATGCTTTTGAGCATAAGCAGGAATAGGTGCAACTGCATGGTCAGCCGTAAGAAAAACGGTATAATTATTTTTACCAACTTGTTTGTCAAGTAATGCGAAGAATTGTGCTAAAATTTCATCAAGCTTAATATAGTTATCTAACACCTCCCATGAATTTGGACCAAAAGCATGACCTATATAATCAGGGGAGGAGAAGCTTACAGCCAATAAGTCGGTAATATCATCCGTTCCTAATTTTTCATTTATTAATAGTTGTTGTGCAACGTCAAATACTAAGTTATTACCATAAGGGGTTGACGAAATTTTCCCGTACTCTTTACCAATAAACTTTTTTAAATCGTAAGGGAAGCCTTTAGCATCTATCCCAAAAGGGTTTGCTTCGTAGTCGTTTTCGTCAGTGTCACAATTTGCTTCATAAACAGTTTTTGGTAAACTAAGGGCCCATCCTAATTTATAGAAACTATCCACCTTGTTTGAGCTATTGTAAGCGTTTAACCAATTGGGCAAACTAGTTTTACCATAATAGCTAGAACTTATAAACTTGCCTGTTTTGCTGTCATACCAATAAGCCGCATCTGCCGAATGGCCTGCAGGTATAATAGCGCCTCTGTCTTTTAAGGAAACGCCAAAAACTTTGCTTTTAAAATTAGTTGCTAATTTAAGTTCGTCCCCGATAGTAGTAGTCCAAACATTCTTTGGACTCATTTTGCCAGCAGGACTATTTTCAACACCAACCGATTGTACACTAGCGTCTTCGGTACAGTATACAACGCGCTGTAAAACATTGTCATACCATGAATTACCTGTAATGCCATGAATAGCAGGGGTAGCACCTGTATAAACTGCAGTATGCCCACAAGCCGTGACTGTTGGGACATAAGAAATCAAGTTATTATTACAACTTGCCCCTTCGTTCACAAATTTCAAAAAGCCGTTTTGTGTTTTGAAATAGGGTTTAAAATTATTGATGTAGTCCCAACGCATTTGATCCACAACAATACCCACAACTAGTTTGGGTTTGCTATTAGTTACTGGTGTAGGCTTTTGTGCTGATAAATTCAGCGAAACGATAAAAAAACTGAATAGGACTAATAAACGCATGGTAGTGTGTGTTAATGGTGCAAATTTACAGCTATTTATTAAGCTTAAAAAGCCAAAAAATGATTAAATTTGCCCAACTAATTACAATGTTATGGCAGATATATTTGACAGATTATTAAAGAATTCTGGCCCTTTAGGCCAACATCGTGAGCGTGCACATGGCTATTTTGCCTTTCCTAAACTTGAGGGTGAAATTGGATCTAAAATGATGTTTAGAGGCAAGGAGATGATCGTTTGGAGCCTAAACAACTATTTAGGGTTGGCAAATCATCCTGAAGTACGCAAAGCAGATACAGAAGGTACGGCAACTTATGGTTTAGCTGCACCAATGGGCGCAAGAATGATGAGTGGCAATACCGACCTTCATGAGCAATTAGAAGCTGAATTGGCTGCTTTTGTGATGAAAGAAGATGCTATTTTAATGAACTATGGATACCAAGGTATCATGAGTGCCATTGACGCTATATGTGGACGCCATGATGTAGTTGTGTATGATGCTGAATGTCATGCCTGTATTATTGATGGTTTAAGAATGTTGCCAGGGCACAGGTTTGTTTATAAACATAACGATGTCGCAGATTGTGAAAAGCAATTACAAAGGGCACAAGCACTAATAGAAAAACAACAGTTGGGTGGTATATTGGTTATTACTGAAGGTGTATTTGGAATGGCTGGTGACCAAGGACGTTTGAAAGAGATTGCGGAATTAAAAAGTAAATTCTTTTTCCGCATGTTAGTAGACGACGCACATGGTTTTGGCACATTGGGCAAAACAGGTGCAGGTGCAGGAGAGGAGCAAGGTTGCCAGGACGGTATTGATTTATACTTTTCTACTTTTGCTAAGAGTATGGCTTCGATTGGTGCGTTCATGGCTGGACCTAAGAAAATTATCGATTTCATTCGTTACAATATCCGTTCTCAAATTTTTGCAAAAAGTTTACCCTTGCCATTTGTGGTAGGAAATTTAAAACGTCTTGAATTATTAAAAACACAACCAATTTTAAAGGACACTTTGTGGAAGAATGCACTTTCACTTCAGAAGGGGTTAAAGGAGCGCGGTTTTGATATTGGGAAAACGGATTCAGTAGTAACTCCTGTTTACATGAAAGGTGGGGTTGAAGAAGCAACTGCCATGGTGATGGACTTAAGAGAAAATTATAAAATATTTTGTTCCATTGTAGTATATCCAGTAATACCAAAAGGACATATAATTTATCGTTTAATTCCTACTGCAGTGCATAATCAAGAAGAAATTGATTTAACATTAAAAGCATTCAGTGAGACCAAAGAAAAATTGGATGCTGGAGTATATAAAGTAAGTGAGATTCCTGATATGGCTAACAAAAGCTAGCGCTTAAAAGTTAAGCACCTAGGGGTTTATATAATTTAAGAGCAAAATGGATCAGTCTTCGTCTGGTTGATTTTGCTCTTTTTTTAGCAGTTCGATGCTTACATTTAATTCAAACCCAATTAACAAAATAATTGAGTTAATATAAATAATTGTCATCACAATTAATACGGTGCCAATTGACCCGTATATTTTATTATAACTACTAAAGTTATTTACCCAATAGGAAAAACCTAAAGTAGTAAGTAACATTAAAGCTGTGGATAGTAAGGAGCCTGGCGAAGCAAGTGCCCATTTTTCTTTCACATGCGGTGCATACTTATAAATAAAGGCATTTCCGTAAAACAATAACAATACAATGGTTAATAAGCGGATAGTATTCCAATAAGGAAGTATAGCGCTTCGTTTAATATCGAATATTTCTCTTAACAAAACGGTTATTTGGTCTTGACCTATTAATAATATTAAACTAGCGAAAACTAATAATATTAAAATAATAGTAAGGCGAAGTGCCCTTAACCTTTGGTGTAAGAAAAACGGTTTATTTTGCATGATGGATTTATCAAAGCTTCGTATAATTCCAGTCATGGCATTAGAAGCATAAAATAGCAATAAAATAAAACCGAAAGAAAAAATACCTACATGCTGACTAAGTAGGTCATTTATGATATTAGTGATAAACTTATAAGTAGTAGAATTGGGTGCGATATCCTTAAAAACAGAAAGGATTTGTTTTTTTATTTTAAGGCTTTTAGGAAAATAGGGAATAATTGAAAATAAAAACAGAAAGGCCGCAGGTAATGCCATTATTAAGTTAAAAGAAATAGCAGCAGCCCTGTCATACAAGCCTAATGTATTTAATTGCTTAATAAAAAAAGTAACTACCTGATAAAGGTTCACGTCTTGAAATCCGGGAATATAAATCCGCTTCGACTCTCTCTTAATGATACGCTTTAAGGGGTCGTATATTTTTTTAATAGGTTGTAGCCAAGGATGTATTTTTTGTTTAGACGGCATTAAGTTTATTTATTTTCTTTAGCTTTTTTCTTTTGGTATGCGTCTAGCTTTTGCTGGTAATCGTCGGCATACTTGTTATGTTCACCATAAGTACTGCTAAAATGGTGGTACCCACTAAAGTCCGACTTTGCAACAAAGTAAAGGTAGTTGGTGTTGGGCGCATTTAATACTAAATCTATGGTAGTAGGAGAAGGGGTACAAATGGGGCCAGGAGGCAATCCTTTTTTATTGTAAGTATTATACGCAGAAGGATGGGTTAAATACTTCTCATAGATACGTGTAATGGTAAAATCCTGCATAGCGAATTTTATAGTTGGACAAGCCTGCAATGGCATACCTAATTTAAGTCGGTTTAAGTACACACTAGCTATTAAGGTTTTATCTGAATCGAAATTACATTCTTCTTCTACAATAGAAGCAAGTGTATATACCTGATTTGGACTCATGCCCAACTTTTTAGCTTTATTAATTCTATTGTGTGCATTCCAAAAAGTTTCCTGTTGGGCTTTCATTTTCTGCAAAAACTTTGGTAAAGAAGTGGACCAGTAAAATTCATAAGTGTTTGGAATAAATAATGCAAGTAGCTGTGTTGTATCGGTATTAAAGGGCGCTAAGGAATCGTTATTATTAAAGAAGGCGGCATACTCGGCACTGTCCCCCTCAAAAGTAGTTGCTACCAGCTTTGCCAATTCGCCTTTTGTACGCACCTTGTTTAAAATAAATTTAACCGTTGCTTGCTGATTGTTTCGCAGTATGCGTATTAAAGTTAGTAAGCTAGTTTGCCTTTTAACCAGAAATTTCCCCGATTTAGCTTTGGGGGCTACTTCAAGTACTTTAGCCATTAAGGAGAAGCTAAGCTTTTCCCTGATTATTTTTTTTGCATACAAAGTATCAGCCAATTCATCCAATGACATGGTTTCCTTGTTATACACAAAACTTGCTTGCTCTTCACTAAAATGAGTAGTGTTTACTAACACATTATATGCTTCGTAGCAAATCAACAAAAAAAACAAAACGCCTATAATTTTTCTCATATTTCAAAGTTCAATAAAAATCCCCACCTTGGTATAGGTGGGGACAAAATATTTTAGTTAAATAAAGTATCCACTTAAAGTGGATTACTACTTATTTTTTATCAGTTGGTGCAGTAGCAGGAGCTGTTTTAGCTGGAGCTGCAGGTGCTTGTTGAGCTGGAGCAGCTGGTGCTGTTGTTGTTGAAGTATTTACTTTATTCAATAACCCTTTATCCGAGTCGCTACCAGTACCCCCTTTTAAGAATACAGTGGAAGTAATTGCTAAAATAGCTATTACGGCTGCAAATACCCAAGTACCTTTTTCAAGTACATCTGTAGTTTGCTTAACACCCATGAAATTATTAGTTAAACCACCAACATTAGCATTTAAACCACCACCTTTAGGGTTTTGGATTAAAACCATAAATACTAGGCCAACACTTGCTACAATAATCAATATCAGGAAAAAAGTAATCATTTCTTTTGTTTTAGTTGTTCAATTCTTGACGCAAAATAAACGGATTTTTCAGGAAAAATAAAACTTAATTTTTGGTAAGTGGCAATTGCCCTTCTATTATTACCCTGTTTTTCCCATATTTCAGCCATAGATTCGGTAATTACGTCGTCTGTTTTGTTTGCTTTTTCGGCTATTGCAGTAATTGCTTTTTCCTGATCTTCACCCATTTCAGCCAAATTTGGGGTAGCATCGGGGTGCTTGAGCACCTTAAGCCAGGCCGTAAAACTCCTCAATTGCTTGGTAAATTTGTCCTGTGGAATGGTAGATAAGTCAATTTCGATACCCTGAGCCGCAAAATAGTCCTTTTGAAGCTGGGTTAAAGCTTGTTCATGCATCAGCGGCTCCTGCCCGTCAGCGTCCTTAAATTGGGCAAATTGCTCAGATATAATATTCGTTAATTTTTCGTCCATTGGGGCGAAAAGTGCATCAACTTCTTTATTATTCAACCATTGGTGTAATTGTAAAGCGGAGGGGAAGAAGGACGTCGTTTTTTGCAATTGACCCACAAATTGTGGTGCATTCGCTAATTCATACTTTTTGGTTAGCAGGAATTGCAAACTTGGGCTATAGGGATGTTTAGCAACCCATTGCTCCAATTCACTTGTTTCAATGCTTTCTAATGTACTTTGCCCAGTCCATCGAAATAAAATAGAATTAATAACAGAATGGGTCATATAATTTACCAGTTTGAAAAAATTTGATTAAAAATATCGTCTGTAATACTTCTTAGTATTTCATCCATTAGCTGGCTTTCGGCCTGGTTTAAAGATAGGTTAGCAGAGAAATCGAAATTTCGACTTACATCAAATTCTTGTTCTTTATTGTCTAGTGTCTTTTTTAGTACTACGTGCACAGTTACGGTTAACCTATTCGTGGTTGCTTGTTGACTACTAACGCCTACGGTTTGAGAAGGATCGTAATTAGTGATTGTTGCAAAAATTTGGTAATGTGCATCGTCATTATTTGTCCTGATAAGTTTTGTTTGGCCAATAATTTTTTGCTGTAACTTATCGGTAAGCATTGGGGCCAACTGTGGGTTCACATACCTTGCTTTGTTTTCAATAAAACCAATTTTTACTGTTTTTACATTATCAGGAATATTGGCATCTTTAAAACTATACACGCCACAACTAGTTGCGCTTATAATCAGTAAGGTAGCCAATAATAAAAAATTTGGCTTAGCTAGGAATGTAAATATGTTTATATTATTCTTCAATGTCGTACTCTTTTATTTTTCTGTATAAAGTTCGTTCACTAATACCTAAATCTGTTGAGGCGTCCTTTCGGCGACCCCTATGTTTTTTCAGTGCCTTTAAAATTAGTTCTTTTTCTTTATCCATTATGTTTAATGACTCTTCAACTTCATAATGATTTTGCGTTTCATTGTCAATGATAACAGGTTGCTGGTGTGCAAATTGAACAGCACCAACTACAGGAGTATGTTGGCCAGTAGTTTGCGCTACAGGTAATAAGTCCTCTTTTAGTTCATTCATTAAGGCTTCTCTAGTAAAATTGGCGGCCTGGCCAGTTAAGGAAGGGTTCTGCAAAATCTCTAAAAACATTTTCTTTAATTCGTTAACATCTTTTTTCATGTCAAAGAATAGCTTGTATAAAATTTCACGTTCGTTTGCAAACTCGCCAACAGGAGTGTTACTTGTTATCATTGGCATATTACTACTATTGTGTTGCGGTAAAAAGCCATCTAATATTTCAGCATTGATTTGGTCTGTTTTACTTAATACCGAAATTTGTTCTGCAATATTTTTAAGTTCTCGCACATTCCCAGGCCAGCTATATTTAGTTAGTAAGGCCCTTGCCGGCTCATCTAAGAATATTGGTTTTGTTTTATACTTTTCTGCAAAATCAACCACGAACTTTCTAAATAGTAAGGGGATATCTTCTTTACGATCTCTTAAGCTAGGAACTCGAATAGGGACTGTATTTAAACGATAATATAAGTCTTCTCTAAATTTACCCTTTTGTGTAAATTCTAATAATTCTCTGTTAGTTGCAGCAATTACGCGCACATCTGTTTTTTGGACTTTGGAAGAACCAACACGAATAAATTCGCCTGTTTCTAAAACACGTAATAATCTTGCTTGTGTACCTAGTGGCATTTCACCAATTTCATCTAAGAAAATAGTACCGCCACTTACTGTTTCAAAATAACCTTTTCGGCTATCCACGGCGCCTGTAAAAGAACCTTTTTCATGACCAAATAATTCAGAGTCAATAGTACCTTCGGGAATTGCCCCACAGTTTACAGCAATAAAAGGATTGTGTTTCCTTGACGATAAACTATGAATAATTTGGGAAAACACTTCTTTACCCACACCACTTTCACCTACAATAAGCACCGTTAAGTCGGTTGCGGCAACCTGCTCCGCTGTATTTAATGCATGATTTAACGCTGGGGTGTTACCAATAATACTAAACCTATTTTTTAATGATTGTAAATCCATCTTAATTGTTTTTAACAGCACCTAATAAAGTGCCTTTTGTAAAATCATTTACTGTTACTTGAACATAGTCGCCTTTTTTAAGAGAGTGATTTGCTTTATCAAAAACAACTACTTTACTTTGGCTTGTTCTTCCCATCCATTGCTGGCTACTTTTTTTACTATCTCCTTCTATTAACACTTCAAATGTTTTTCCTACATCTCTTTTGTTGCTTTCGTTTGAAAGGGTCCATTGCACATCCACGATTTCTTGCAGTCGTCTTTTTTTCACTTCTTCAGGAATGTCATCCTTATAACGTTTAGCAGCTAATGTGCCAGGCCTTTCAGAATAAAAATACATATAGCTTAAGTCATATTCAGCTGCTTGCATTAAGCTTATGGTGTCTTCATGGTCCTGTTCTGTTTCTGTACAAAATCCTGCAATAATATCGGTTGAAATACTGCAATCAGGCATTATTTCTTTAATACGCGCAACTTTTGCTAAATACCACTCTCTTGTATAAGTTCGATTCATTAATTGCAACATTCTAGTGCTACCACTTTGAACAGGTAGGTGAATGTAATTGCAAATATTGTAGTACTTAGCCATGGTATGTAATACTTCGTCTGTAATATCTTTGGGATGTGAAGTACTAAAGCGGACACGCATTGAAATATCAATTAAAGCAACACTTTCTAATAATTGTGCGAAAGTAACCGACTGCTTTGTTTCTGGATTATTCCAATAATAACTATCTACGTTCTGTCCTAATAAAGTCACTTCTTTATAACCTCTTTCAAACAAATCACGACATTCCGCTACAATTGAAAATGCATCACGGCTTCGTTCGCGGCCTCTTGTAAATGGTACTACACAAAAGCTACACATATTATTACAGCCACGCATAATTGACACAAAGCCACTTATGCCATTACCATCTAAACGCACAGGGGCTATGTCGCCATAAGTTTCATCTCTACTTAATAAAACGTTTACAGCTTTTTGTCCTGTGCCTGCTTCTGTAATTAAATCAGGTAGGGTGCGGTAAGCATCAGGTCCAACAACTATATCCACCAATTTTTCTTCCTCTAATAACTGGGATTTTAAACGTTCGGCCATGCAGCCTAAAATACCTACTAGTAAACCCGGTTTTTGGTATTTTAGTTTTCTAAATTCAGTTAAACGTTTACGTACGGTTTGTTCTGCTTTTTCTCTTACTGAACAAGTATTCACCAATATCAAATCAGCTCTTTCAATTTCACGAGTACTTCCAAATCCATTTTGTTCTAAAATAGAAGCCACTACTTCGCTGTCAGCAAAGTTCATTGCGCAACCATAACTTTCTACATAAAAGAATTTCTCAAAGCTTTGTTGCTTTGAATTAGAAGTAAAAGCTTCTCCTTGTCTTGCTTCATCATGTGCCTTCGTATCGGGCGAGTATAATTCCATTCAATATTATTTGAACAACGAAAATAGTTAAAAATAACAGTATATGCCAACTTGTCAGCCAAATTGAGTTAAATAATTGATTAACAAACGTTTAAAAATGAATTTATTATATGGGGTAATTAAAAATATTAAGTAGGTTTAGCATGTTTAGGTAAGCCTTCTTATATTTGACCAAACCTTTATAATATGAAGCATTTGCTTATATGTATAGTATTCTTTACCATTGCGAACAACGTAGTTTCCCAGGAATTGGTGGTCAATAAAATCAAATCTGAACTCTCAAGAAACGTAAAAAAAGATACAGACACAAGTAATTATAATTGGAAACAAGGAGGGTCTTATAACTTTAATTTATCTCAAAGTTCGCTTAGCAATTGGGCAGCTGGAGGGGATAATTTCAATATGTCCTTTAATAGTTACTTTAACTACTTTGCCTATTTTAAAAAACCGCGCCACGGATGGGATAATAATTTGGACGTTAACCTAGGGTTTGTTCAGTCTACAAGCCAGGGAGGCAGGAAAAATGACGACCGGTTTGATTTTCTGAGTAAGTATGGCTATAAAATTGACACCATTGGTAAAATGTACCTGTCGGCCTTATTTAATTTTCGATCTCAAGTGTTTGACGGGTATAGTTTCAGTGGTACCACTTCAACTTTCACTTCCTCTTTACTTTCGCCAGCCTATTTGATTTTGTCGGCAGGGGTAGATTATAAACCTAATAAGGAGTTATCTATTTTCTTTTCTCCACTTACTTCTCGTAATACCATTGTTTTAAATTCAAAACTTTCTGCCTTAGGTAAATATGGGGTAGCACCTGGCAAGCATGTTTATAAAGAAACTGGGTTATTTCTTACTGTAAATTATAGCAATACTATCTCACCTAATATTATGTATCGCGGTCGTGCCGATTTCTTCTCTAACTATTATGAAAAACCGGAAAATATTAATTTGTATATGACTAATTTTTTCAGTTTTAAAATAAATAAGCACTTCACAGCGTCCTATTCATTAGACCTAATGTATGATGATAAAATTCGAATATTTGGCCCCCTAAAAAAATCGCCAGGTTTGCAGCTTAAAAGTATAATAGGAATAGGGTACTTTAAAAGTTTGCAAGTTAAAAAATCACTATTAAAACCAAAAGCTGTTTAGCATTTATTTTGCAATTGCTTTTAGGGTGTGTTTTATTTTATTTGCTTTGTGCGTTAAATCCTGATAATCACTGCTGATAATGGTTACGTGCCCCATTTTACGTCCAGGCTTTGTTATTTTTTTTCCATATAAATGCACAAACACATTTTCCATACCTAAAACTTCATCAAGGCCTTCGTAAAAAACATTGCCGTTATAACCTTCGCTGCCAATAATATTAACAATTGCCGACGGCAAAATAGGGCTTGTGTTTCCTAAAGGGTAGTTCAATAATATACGTAATAACATATCGTACTGACTACTATAGTTTGCTTCAATGGTATGGTGGCCACTATTATGAACACGAGGGGCTGTTTCATTCACCCAAATATCACCAGCTGTGTCAATAAACAATTCAATTGCAAATAAGCCAGGGCTTTGTAAACTAGTTACTACTTTTCTTGCAATTGCTTCGGCTTTCCATAATTGTTTCTGTTCTAACCTTGCAGGGCTTAATTGATAGTCCAATAAATTATACACAGGGTCAAATATCATTTCAGCTGGAGGATAAATGATTGTTTCACCCTTAGCATCCATGCCCACTATTAGGGCAATTTCTTTCGCTATACTTACTTTTTGCTCTAATACCGAAGGGCCATTGAAGCCTAATGCTATTTCATGTTCCGTATTTATGATTTGCACCCCTTTGCCATCATAACCGCCTTCGCCTAATTTATGCACTGCAGGGAAAAAGTTTACATGCATAATTAAATCAGTTTGCATGTTGGTGATATGAAATGCAGAAGTGGGGATTTCGTTTGTTTGATAAAACTGTTTTTGAAGAATTTTATTTTTAATAATCTTAATTGCTGCAGGAGTAGGGTATACTTTTACGCCTTCTTTTTCAAGTTGCTCCAAAGCCTCCACATTAACGGCTTCAATTTCTATAGTTAATGCATCCAAGTTTTTACCAAATGCATAAACCGTATCATAGTCTTGAATATTACCCAACGTGAAATGGTGACACAAATGTGCCGCAGGGCAGTTTGTGTCATTTTCAAGCACATGTGTTGTAACATCATAATTGGCTGCAGCTTGTAAAAGCATTCTGCCTAATTGCCCACCTCCTAATATTCCAATGTTCATGTGCTTTAAATTGATTTTGACAAAGATAAGGGACAAAGCCTTAAATTTGTTTTCATTCAACTCTAAAATATGTCTCCAAAAACCATCATTAGTGTTAAAGACTTACACAAGTCCTATGGCGATTTTAAAGCAGTACAAGGAATAAGCTTTGAAGTATTTGAGGGGGAGATATTCGGTTTATTAGGCCCAAATGGGGCAGGAAAATCTACGACGCTAGAAATTATAGAAACGCTAAGGCAGAAGACGAGCGGAGAGGTGATTGTAGATGGAATGGATTTGGATAAATCGCCAGAAGCGATTAAAAAAATTATTGGGGTGCAGTTACAGTCTTCTGGTTTTTATCCGAACTTGAATTTAACGGAACTAATTCACTTATTTGTTGGGCTTTACCAAAACAAAGTGGATGCGATTGAATTATTGAAAAAAGTAAATTTAGAAGATAAAGCAAAAGCAAAATATAAAGAACTAAGTGGTGGTCAAAAACAACGATTTTCCATTGCTACTACTTTAATAAATAATCCAAAAATTATATTTTTGGACGAACCTACTACTGGCCTTGATCCTCAAGCTAGAAGGAACTTGTGGGAACTTATTAAAGAAATAAGGGACAATGGCACAACAGTTATTATTACAACACACTATATGGACGAAGCAGAGATTTTATGTGACAGGGTTGCTATTGTTGATAGTGGTAAAATTATTTCAATAAACACACCCAATGCGCTTATTGACGAATTGGTGGCAACTGGGTTTGAAAAAGTAAAAGAAGTGAAGAAGGCAAATTTAGAAGATGTGTTTATTCATTTGACTGGAAAGGAGTGGAGGGAAGAGTAAAGCTGAAGCAAGGCTAGCCTTGAAATTATAATAACGTAAAATACTATACAGCCGTTCAATTATATAAATTTTAAATATGACAGATCCAAAATATCCCATCGGTAAATATGAATTAGCGCCATTCTCACAAGCACAAAAAGCCAAATGGATTAATGATTTACGTCATTTACCAAAGGACCTTGAAATGGCTGTTCAAAATTTAGATAAAGTGCAACTTGATACGCCATACCGCGAAGGAGGCTGGATGATTCAACAATTGGTGCATCATATTGCAGATAGTCACATGAATGCTTTTGCTAGGTTTAAATTTGGCTTAACTGAAGAAGTGCCAACCATTAAAACTTATGATGAAAGTGCTTGGGTAGGTATGGCAGATGCTTTAGACACACCTATTAATTATTCGACCACTTTATTACATGCATTGCACGAGCGTTGGGCTAATTTATTAGCAAGTCTAACAGACGAACAATGGCAAAGAAAAATTTTTCATCCGGGAAAAAACGCCGAAGTTAGTTTATGGGATTTGTTTGCTATTTATGCTTGGCATGGCAAGCACCATGTCGCGCATATTACTACATTAAGGCAGCTGAAGGGTTGGTAAGAAGTTGCTTCTATTTACTTCAGCGACTAAAAATACACTGCCAATGACAAGAATCAAATCTTGTTGGCTAGCATTTTTTTTAGCAGCGGCTAATGCGCTATTTACATTTTCGAAATAATCGCCATTTAACTGTAACGCTTTTCCTTTTTGGGCTAGTTCAGTGGCTGGCAATGCCCTTGGTATATGTGATTGAGTAAAGTAGTATGATGCACTCGTAGGTAATAATTTTAAAACTGCTTCGATGTCTTTGTCTTTTACCATGCCTGTGACTATATGTAATTTAGTATAATGCAGGGTCTGCAATTGTTCTAATAAAGCGCGTATGCCATGTTCGTTGTGTGCAACATCCAAAACAATTCTAGGGCTATCCTGTATACATTCCCACCGGCCCATTAGTCCGGTATTTTGTTTTATTTTGGTTAGTGCAGCTAATACTTTAGTGGCTTTTATTTTCCAACCCATGTTTGTAAGTAATTGCACAGCAACTAATACCCCCTTTAAGTTTTTGTACTGATATTGCCCTGGTAAATCACATTCAATGGTAAAGTTCTTTTGAAAAACAGGCGCATCTAATAAATGAATAAGTGGCTGTTCAAATTCAAACAAGGAAGTTTCCCAATTATTTTGGAATGATTTTAATGCTAAAAATTCTTCAGCAAAATATATAGGAGCGCCCATTAATTTGGCTTTTTCAACAAATACGTTTTTGGATTCTGGGATAGTTTCATTAATAACAATGGGGACGTTGGTTTTTATAATACCTGCTTTTTCGGCAGCGATTTCAGATAAGCTATTTCCTAAAAGTGCCATATGATCCCAGCCTATATTTGTAATGATGCTTAATTCGGGTTTTATGATGTTGGTACTGTCTAACCTGCCGCCTAATCCAGTTTCAATAATGGCTATATCCACTTTTTCTTGAGCAAAATATTCGAAAGCCATACCTACCGTAATTTCAAAAAAGGAAGGTTCCACTTTTTCAATAAAATCCTTAATTCTTTCTGTAAAGGAAACAACAAAAGGTTTGGGGCACATTGCGCCATTTATTTTAATGCGTTCTCTAAAATCATATAAATGAGGAGAAGTGTATAAGCCCGTTTTATAACCAGCTTCCTGTAGTATAGAAGCTAACATATGGCTAGTAGATCCTTTACCATTGGTTCCGGCTACATGAATTGTTTTGAATTTTTGTTGAGGATTACCCAAGAAGTCACAAATTGCAATAGTATTGTGCAAATCATTTTTAATCGCTGCAGCACCAATGCGACTAAACATGGGTAGGCGACTGTACAAATAGTCAATGGTGTCTTGATAGGACATATTTGTTTATTGAACTTCGAATTTAAACTTAACAGTTACAAATGAATTATGGTCGGCTGCATTAAAACTAATTTTTGTAAGGTATTCAACAATTGCTCTTTTATATTTAGGATCATTAGACGAAGACCCTTTTGCAATTTGTATAAAGCGACCAACACCTGCAGTATTAACTTCTATTTCAGCGTATATAGTAGCTGGTTCAACATCCCCATTGAAGGAATACACTTTAGTAATACGTCGGTCACCCTTGGTCACAAATGGGCCACCCACTCCTGTGTATGCTTTTCCATTTATACTTCCATTGGCCACCCCTTGGTCACCTTTGCCGCCAGCAATTCCCTGGTCTTTCACATTATTGTAGCTGTCCTGATTGTTTCCGCCAGTTCCATTACCACCTGCATACTTTCCTAATAAGGCTTTTGGTTTTGGAGTAGGAGGTACAGGTGTAATTTTATTGGTTGTTTTTGCTTTTCCTGCATTAACTGCTTCATCATTTGGGTCACTTGAATTGGCATTAATTTTAATTGCATCACTTGTAGTTGCTTTTACTTGTTTTGAAGCGCCTACTTCTGGTGCTGGTGCATCTTTACTCATTGGAGGTATAGTGCCAGCTCCAGTTTCGCTATTGCCCAAATTCACTTCCATGTAAGTAGGCTCGGGAGGAATAATAGTTGGTGGAGCTTGTTGCCATTGTAAAACAACGAACAACAACGAAAGTGCAATACATATCATTAATGTATAAACACTTGCTTTTATATTTTTCTGTTGTTCGAAGTTCAATTGCATGTTTATAAAATTAACGTAAAAATACATCATAACCCAATCTGCAAAGGGTGCCTATAATTACTAATAAAAACAAGGTTCGGATAAATTTGTTGCCTTTATTAATAGCCATTTTTGAACCTAGTATACCACCAAGTGCATTGCAAAAAGCCATAGGAATAGCTATTGACCATAGAATGGAGCCTTTTAGGATAAACAGAAATATAGAACCAAGGTTAGTGGCTAAATTAACCACTTTCGCATGCGCGTTTGCTTGTAAAAAGTCAAAACCAAGTGAACCAATAAAAGCTAGTACTAATAAAGCACCAGCTCCAGGCCCAATAAAGCCATCATAAAATCCTAGCCCTATACATATGGCTGCGCCTTTATACCAAGGAAATTGTACATCATTGAAAGCTGCTTTTAAGCCTAAATCTTTTTTAAAATAGGTATATAAGGCAATTATTAGCAACACTACAATTAACACAGGTTTCATGAATTGATTACTCATTTTGGTAAGACAAAACGAACCTATGAAAGCAGCACTAAATGCCACAGTAGTAAAAAATAGCAGCCGGGGAAGGGGTATTTTCACTAGTTTCAAGTAATTCCTGGCGGCAAAAAAAGTACCAGTAAAAGCAGGCACTTTAAGGGAGCCAATTACCCGAGCAACGGGTTCATTAGGGAGTAATATTAATCCGGCAGGTGTTTGTATTAAGCCACCTCCGCCCACAATTGCATCAATAAAGCCGGCGAAAAAAGCGACAATGCATAATATGATAAGTGTACTATCCATTTTGTTTTTTTGATGGCCAAGTATTAACCACTATCCCAGTAATAATTATTAATCCACTTATAACTTGTAAAAAATTGAATGTCTCATTCAATATCCATACAGCTTCTAATGCACTCAGTAAGGGGATCAATGTCCCAAACAAGGAAGATTTTGCAGCGCCTAATTTATGTATCGCGCTATTCCATAAAAAATATGCAATAGTTGAGTTGCCAATGCCTAAGTATAAGACACAAAACAAAAGCTCCCTATTATATACAACTGGTTGTATATAATTCATTTCATAAATAAAAAATGGGAAAAGTGCGATAGCGCCAATTGCAAATAAAACTAGTAAAAAACTATTGTTAGATATACCCATTGGTTTACGTCTAACAAATACATTGTAACCTCCAAAACAAAAGCCCGCAGCTACCATCCACAAATCACCAACCGAAAATTGCAAGTGAAATATATTATTAATTTCGCCTTTGGTAATTAGTAATAATATACCAATAATCCCTAACACAATTCCAATTACACTTCTCAAATTTAGTTTTTCATTCACAAACACAGCCGCCAATAAAGTGGCTACTATGGGGTGTATAATAGACCCAATCAAGGCCATGTTTATAGCAGTTGTATAATGGCCTGCTGTATAAATGAGTGTATTATAAACAGCAAATCCTATTATACCCATCCAAAAAAAGTAAGCTGCATTCTGTTTGAAAATTTCTTTTTCTTTTATAAAATTTTTATAAGCGAAGGGCACTATGGTTATTGTTGCAATTGACCATCTAAAAAAAGCTAAACTTATGGGCCCTGCTAAATGAATGGCATACCTTGAAATGATAAAATTACCCGACCATATAATACAAGCAATTATGGCAAGAACTGCACCAATTTGATGTTCCTTATTATAGTATCTTTTTTTCAATAGCTGTGGATATTAGTGATGAGCGAATTGTGCAGAAAAATCGCCCTTGATTCTTTCTATAGGAGGGTTGAAATACCCAAATTTCACATTCGGAAATTCTTCATGAATCAAGTCCATCATTTGTTTTATACCCATTATTTCTCCAATCTCTGTCACCCCAATTTTGCCTAAATACCAGTCAGGGTCAATATTAAAATTTCTCCATTGAATCATCTTCAAATCGGTATCGATTATTAATTGTCTTAATGCTTCGTATTCCTCAACGCTATCTGTCATTCCGGGGAATACAAAATAATTAATACTAGTCCATTTCCCAGCTGCAGCCATTACGCGTAAACTTTCTTTTATGTCTGCAAAAACATAATTGTTAGGACGGTAATAAGCAGTGTAAACAGATTCGCGCGCCGAATTTAAACTTACTCTTAAACTGTCAAGTCCCACTGCTGCTAACTCGGCAACTGCAATGGGGTTTGAACCATTTGAGTTAATATTTATACTTCCTTTATCGGTATGTTTTCTTATTTCAATAATCGCTTCTTTAATGGTCTCCCACATTAATAAGGGTTCCCCTTCGCAACCTTGACCAAAACTTACAATAGGAAATGGCGCCGTCATTAAATGAGGAACCGTATACTCTACTACTTCCGCAGCAGTAGGTTTGAAACTAAGGCGTTCCTGGTTACTTACAATTTCTTCTTCAATAGGTTGGAAAGAGATACACCCAATACAGTTTGCATTACATGCCGGTGAGATAGGAATTGGACATTCCCAACGTCCCATGGCAAAATTTCTTGCTGCAGGGCAATGGTAGGTCATGCAACAGTTCTCCATTAAATGTTGAACCAGTCTATTTTGAGGATAAGCACTTAATAGTTGTTCAGCACCTTTGTCAATAGTGGGTTGGTCGTATCCTTCACAATCCTGTCTAATATCTTTTTCAATTCTTACTGCAGGCACATAATTTTTTCCGTCTAGCCAACCCACAGCAGTATAGCAAAACAAGGGCAGCAGCGGCGCGTCTGGCAATGTTTCATAAGCTGCTACATATAAACCAGTATGTGCTGGGGGTATAAAAGCAGCCACAGCCCAACCTTTTTCACATACGCGCATTAATCCGGTTTCTACGTCTATTCCAATACCACGTCTTCCAGGTAATTCATATAAATTACCTCCTTCAGGAAGTTCTATCCAATCTTCCTCAGGAATAGGGAATGCATCCCAGCCAGCACGGCCAGTTACATATAAACTAGTATCTTCAAATATTTGGCCTTCGCCATCAGAATACAATATAAAAGGGGAATCATGTAATGCCATTGGTCAAAGGTATCAATTAATTAGTAAGGTTGTAATTAGTTATCGAAATGTTAAACTTGAGGGGTACTTAAAGTTATCTGTTCCTTGCAAAATGCGTTAAATTCTTGCGTAATAGAAGCCGAAACTTGTTCATTTATATCTTTTTGAAGCAGCTTATTATTCTTAAAGTCGATAGTGATAACATCATCCTTTATAATTACATTTTGGATAGCATTCCAAGGATAATGTTTTTTTGGGAATGTATTAATTACAATTCCAGCTGGGTCGAAGGCGATTTCATAGGGAAATTTAACTTGACGCTCAAATAATGCAGCAATTAGGTAAATACCCGCTACAACCAAGGCATTGGGGATTAAGAACCAACCCCAGGAAGCAAATAAAAGGCCTAAACGGTAATAGGGTATACCCCCTTTTTGTTTTTGATAGGTGCAAAAAACCATCCAACTTATAACAGAAGTCATTATTGCGATTATAAGGGCTGGTTTAGGGAAAACTCCGTTGTAAATACAATATATATATGCTAAAACCGATAACCCTAACATAAACTGGCTAATGCGATCCACATTCTTAAAATCGGGCGTTTTACAAACAATGATATAGTCAAAAAGGCGCATAAAAGTGATTTATGATTTTGGTAAAATTTAATGCAATTTAAGGCCATTTGGTTAACTTTGGTGCATGAAGAAATCACATATCGTTTTATTAGTACTTATTGCAGCGGCAATAGTTATTTTAGTGAGTTACACTGGAGATTTAAGTAGTTACGAAACGGTAAACTCGGCTAAGCAAAAAGAAGGCAAGTTTGTTAACTTAATAGTGAAAATGGATAAAGCGGTGCCGGTAGAATATGATCCTATTAAAAATCCAAATTATTTAAAGTTTGCTGTGCAAGATAGTTTAGGGGGTAAAATTGCTGTTGTTTACCACAATACAATGCCAACTGATATGGAAAAATCAGAAAGGTTAGTTTTGAAAGGAAAAGTGCAAGGCGACGTTTTTGAATGTTCGGCTATCGTGCTTAAATGTCCTTCAAAATACAAGGACAATGCCAACGCAACGCAAGGTGCGCAAACCGCAATGGCGAATTAATTATTACAAATTTATCAATGAATAACATACAATTTATCGGCGAAAGTTTATTCGCTGGGCAGCTAGGCTATTTTTTAACAATGCTTTCTTTAGTAGCTTCTTTAGTTGCGACTTTTGCATTTGCTAAATCATTTTATGCAAAAGAATTAACAATAGCAAATCAGTGGAAAAAATTAGCACGTATCGCTTTTTACATTGAAACGGTTGCAGTTGTTTCTTGCTTTGTGGTTTTGTTTTATATTATTACGAATCATTTATTTGAATACAAGTATGCATACATGCATAGTGATAAGAATATGCCATTCGAATATTTGTTGAGTTGTTTTTGGGAAGGACAGGAGGGTAGTTTCTTGTTATGGAGTTTTTGGCATTGTATTTTAGGATTGATTGTTATGGCGCGCGTGAAAGAAAGAGAAAGCGGGGTAATGATGGTATTAAGCTTTGTGCAATTTTGTTTAGCGACCATGGTTATTGGCATTTATATTTTTGATTATAAAATTGGAAGTAGCCCTTTTATTCTTTTAAGACAAGAAATGAATTGGCCTATTTTATCACGTCCCGATTATTTACAATTAGTTAAAGACGGCACAGGACTAAATACATTATTACAGAACTATTGGATGGTAATTCACCCGCCAGTATTATTTTTAGGATTTGCTTCCACTACTATTCCATTTGGTTTTGTAGTTGCGGGTTTATTAAAAAAGGATCACGATTGGGCCGAAGCTTGTTCCCCTTGGGCTGCGTTTTCGGCGGGTATTTTAGGATTAGGAATTATGATGGGCGCTGCATGGGCTTACGAGAGTTTAAATTTTGGAGGCTATTGGGCATGGGATCCTGTAGAAAATGCTTCCTTAGTGCCATGGCTTACTTTAGTTGCGGCTATTCATACTAGTATTGTTTATAAAAGAACAGGGACGAGTTTAAAAGCGAGCTATTTATTTTATGGACTTAGTTTTTTATTGGTTATTTATTCAACTTTCTTAACAAGAAGCGGGGTGTTAGGTGACACATCGGTGCATGCTTTTACGGACTTAGGAATGAATGGTCAATTACTTTCTTTCTTGTTAATATTTGTAATCCCTTATTTCATTTTGTACTTTATTCGTTTTAATACGATGAAAGAACCGGCTAAGGATGACGTAGTTGATAGCAGAGAATTTTGGATGTTAGTTGGTTCCTTAGTTTTATTACTTTCTGCAATTGTCATTTCTGCTATTACTTCAATCCCTGTGTTTAATAAACTTTTTGGCACTAAAATTGCACCTCCAGAAGATATTTTATTCGCGCACAATCAAGTACAAGTTTTTGTTGCTATTATTATTGGGGTGTTAACAGCTGTAGGACAATTTTTAAAATACAAAGCAACTCCCAAGACGCAATTTTACAAACAGATTAAATGGCCTTTAATTATTACCATAATTTTAAGTGCTATTTGCATCACTTTTATAGGTATTTTATTTAAAGAAAAAGGAGCAGGATTTTTAGGTGCATTGTATGTTGCATTAGTAACTTCACTGTTTTCCATTGTAGCTAATACCTATTACTTAGTGAGTATTATTAAAGGGAAAATGAAGTCAGCGGGTGCTTCTATTTCACATATTGGTTTTGGACTTATGCTATTGGGTATTTTAATCTCAGCATCAAATAAAACAGTATTAAGCTGGAATACCACAGGCTTCAGTCCTTTACAAGTTGAAAAAGACAATAAAACTCCCATTGGCAACCCAATGGAGAATATTACATTAATTGAAGGAATTGATACAGACATGGGTAAATATATGGTTACCTATTTGCGTGACACTTTCGACACTTTTGAAAACAGACATTTTGAGCTAAAGTTTAAAGCGAAAAAAACAGACGAAGTGTTTTTTCTTTATCCAGACGTGATGAAGAATAATAAAATGGAAGGATTTTCGGCCAACCCTGCAGCTAAACATTATTTACATAAGGATATATTTTCTTACGTAACTTCTTTCCAGGATAATAATGAAGAAGACACGACTCGTTTTACCCCAAATCAAATAGCTATAGGGGATTCTATTTTTTATAGTAATGGATATATTAAATTAAATAAAGTAGTAGTTAATCCAAAGACGGAAAGGCTTGAAGGAAGTAATGAATTGGCTTTGGAATTAATAGTTACCTCCAAAGAAGGCATTGAATACTTAGCTAATCCAAGTATTATTATCAAGGAAA
This sequence comes from uncultured Bacteroidota bacterium, assembly GCA_903944755.1. Classification (GTDB taxonomy): domain Bacteria; phylum Bacteroidota; class Bacteroidia; order Chitinophagales; family Chitinophagaceae; genus Sediminibacterium. The sequence goes on along the minus strand of CAJATB010000088.1, from coordinate 3,320 downwards.
TGACCATGGAGAGTTTGCTTGACACTATTAAAGCGCAAAACCTTATACTAAGTTTTAATAAAGTAATTGATCAAAAAAAGGGCACTTTAGAAATTGGCGTTAAGGAAGCGAAAACACTTTCTAAATTAATTACGATAAAAGTGTATGAGTTTCCTTTCATCAATATTTTATGGCTAGGTATTATAGTGATGACAACTGGCTTCTTTATTGCTACTTGGGCTAGGGTGAAGCAGTCAAAAAATAGCCATAGTAGGTAATAAAAAGGCTTTGTGGTATAAAGGTTACTTTTTGTACATTAGTGTATTAATATTCAGATGACTAAAAGGGAACATATCATATAATGGCACAACTATTAAAATTTTGGGTACTGGTTTGTTTTTTGGGCATTGCTCATATAGGTGCTTTTGCTCAGACCCAAGCAGTTGACACTATAAGGGTTGAAGCTTTTATTACCCCTGAAGGAGACACCATTGGCCAATCATGGCTACCCGATGTTGCAGTTATTACTAAGCAAACCAGGGCTGGACGAAATTATTGGGAAAACTGGACACGTTTAAGAAACGCAGTTTATATCACTTATCCCTATGCTAAAACTGCAGGAAAAATTATCACAGAAGTGAATGCGCAGTTGGTAAATGTTTCTGACGAAAAATTACGCCGACAAATTATAAAGTCTAGGGAAAAAGAGATGAAACGCGATTTTGCTGATAAGGTCACGAAATTATCGGTTTACCAAGGTAAAGTTTTAATGAAATTAATTAACCGAGAAACCGGTAGTAACTGTTACGATATTGTAAAAGAATTTAAAGGGGGTTTTAATGCCGGATTATGGCAAACAATTGCTTTTGTTTTTGGGGGCAATTTAAAGCAACCTTATGACCCTAAGGGGGACGACCGCGAAATAGAGAAAATCGTTAAAGACGTGAGCATAATGTATGGTTACAAGGGCTAGTACAAGCTATAATTAGGGGTAGGTTTTTGGGGTAGGTTTTAGTACCTTTACCCGAACAGATTGTACAAAAATGAGTGAAGAAAAAAGCTTGAATTTTATTGAAGAAATTATATCCCAAGATTTAGCAGCTGGGAAATATGATAGTATTTTAACAAGGTTCCCTCCAGAACCCAATGGATATTTACATATAGGCCATGCAAAAAGTATTTGTTTAAACTTTGGTTTAGCAAAACGTTTTGGTGGAGGTACTAACTTAAGATTTGACGATACAAATCCAACTAAAGAAGAAACCGAATATGTTGATAGTATTAAAGCGGATGTAAAATGGTTGGGCTTTGAGTGGGTTAAAGAATGTTATGCATCTGACTATTTTGACCAATTGTATGCTTTTGCTGTTCAATTAATTGATAAAGGGTTAGCTTATGTTGATGATAGTTCAGCCGAACAAATTGCATTGCAAAAAGGAACGCCAACTATGCCAGGAACAGGCAATGAATTCCGTAACAGAACCATAGCTGAAAATTTATCCTTATTTGCTGAAATGAAAGCAGGTAAATATGACGATGGCGAAAAAGTATTACGTGCTAAAATTGATTTAGCAAGCCCGAATATGCACATGCGTGACCCGCTACTTTACAGAATAAAAAAAGCGCATCATCACCGAACGGGCGATGCGTGGTGCATTTATCCAATGTACGATTTCGCACATGGTCAAAGTGATTCGATTGAAAAAATTACACATTCTATATGTACGTTGGAATTTATTCCTCACCGTACTTTGTATGATTGGTGCATTGAACAATTAGGTATTTTCCCTTCTAAACAATATGAATTCGCACGTTTAAACATGAATTACACAGTCATGAGTAAACGCAAATTACTGCAATTGGTTACCGAAGGCCATGTGTCAAGTTGGGATGACCCACGTATGCCAACCATTAGCGGTATGCGTCGTAGAGGGTATACGCCAGAAAGTATTCGAGATTTTTGCGACCGTATAGGAATTGCAAAAAGAGAAAACATTATTGATTTTAGTTTATTAGAATTTTGTGTTCGGGAGCATTTGAATAAAATTGCTCAAAGAAGAATGGTGGTAACCAATCCTGTAAAATTGGTAATCACTAATTATGAAAAAGTAGAAGAAATGCTAAGTTCTGAAAATAATCCTGAAGATCCTGAAGGCGGCGTACGCGATGTTCCATTCAGTAATACATTATGGATAGAGAGAAGTGATTTTATGGAAGAACCAACTAAGAAGTATTTCAGGTTAGGGCCAGATTTAATGGTGCGATTAAAAAGTGCTTATATTATTAAGTGTGATAGTTTTGAAAAAGACGCTGCAGGAAATATAGAAACCATTTTTGCAAGTTATTTCCCGGAAAGTAAGAGTGGGAGCGACACGTCGGGTTTGCATGTGAAAGGTACGCTACATTGGGTAAGTGCTAAGCACGCTATCCCAGTGGTATTAAATGAATATGACCGACTTTTCAGTGTTGAAGATGTTGCAGGTGCAGAAGGTGACTTTAAAGAATATATTAACCCTAACTCGTTGACTACTGATACCAATGCTTGGGGAGAACCTGCATTATTGAATGACGCTAAAGACACCCGTTTTCAATTTTTAAGAAAAGGCTATTTTTATCAGGATACAACAAGTAGTAAGGAGCAATTAGTATTTAACCGAACGGTGACTTTAAAAGACGCTTGGGCAAAAGAACAAAAAAAATAGTTGCAAATGCTAAGTCTGGAAACCTTTAAACAAGTTTGGGGAAAGCAGTTTCCAACAACTAATTTTAAGAATAATCATTTTTTGATAGCGGTGAGTGGTGGTTTGGATAGCATTGTACTTACTTATTTAATGCAACATATTGGTGCAAAATGCACGATTGCCCATGTTAACTTTCAATTACGTGGTACAGAAAGTGAAAGAGATGAAAATTTTGTCCGATCCTTTTCAAATCAATGGAATATTCCCTTATTTGTTAATAAATCTGAGACGGCACAATATGCGCAAGACAACAAAATGGGGATTCAGGAAGCTGCCCGTGAAATTAGATATGCTTGGTTTGATACTTTAATGAAGGAATTAGCTGTTACAACTGGTAAGCCAATTTTTTTACTAACTGCACATCATGCCGATGACCAAGTTGAAACTGTTTTAATGCATTTATTTCGCGGTACTGGTTTGCACGGACTAACAGGTATACCCGCAAGGCGCAATGACAGTATGGCTATTATAAGGCCATTGATCAGCTTTACAAAGGCGCAGTTAGCTACATTTGCACAGGCAAACAATATTCAAAATATTGAAGACAGTTCGAACACTAAGAATGATTATACAAGGAATTTAATTCGAAATAAATTAATT
>CAJATB010000087.1 GCA_903944755.1 uncultured Bacteroidota bacterium | reverse complement strand
TGCCTCCTGAAATTGTTACCTTAGCAAATACTATTTTATTCCATCCTGAAAAAGTAACTGTAACACCTGTATCTTCTACAGTAGAAATTATTGACCAATCGGTTTATTTTATTGACAAACACAATAAAAACTCCTTATTAATAGAAATACTGAAGGATACTAATATAAAAACTGCCTTAGTTTTTACACGCACAAAACATGGTGCCGACAAAGTAGTGAATACCCTAATCAAATTTGGCATAAAGGCGGAAGCTATTCATGGTAACAAATCTCAAAATGCAAGACAACGTGCCTTAAGTAATTTTAAGGAACAAACTACGCGCGTTTTGGTCGCTACCGATATTGCAGCAAGAGGAATTGATGTTGACAACCTAGCTTATGTAATTAATTTCGAGATTCCCAATATTCCTGAAACCTACGTACATAGAATTGGAAGAACAGGACGTGCTGGGGCAAATGGTACCGCAGTTTCTTTTTGTGATGCAAGTGAAAAGGAGTTTTTAAGAGATATTGAAAAACTGATAGCCAAAAAGATCCCTGTTATAGAAAATCATCCATACCCTTTAATGGATCACGATGCTGTTCAAGAACCCCAAAAGCAAGGACGTGGCAATTCAGGCCATTCAAGAGCTAAGAGTTTACATGGAAGTGGTCAGAAAAGTAGATTTGGTAACGCTAAACCGAGGCGCTATTAGTATATTTGATATAACAAAATTGTTATATCAAATGCGTCTACTTTTATTGGTTTCCCTATTTTTTTGCACTGCTGCAAATGCACAGGACACCCTTATTCAAAAAAGTGACTTAATTAGTACTTCCAAAGTATTTGATTTAAGTTTTACTCCTAAGGAAATTGATACCCTTTATTTAGACGTAGTCGACAATTTAGGCAACTTGAAGGCTATGCACAAGTTGTCATTAAATAATAATGTGCCTTTGAGTTTATGGCAAAATCCCCAATTGCCTGGGATGGAGTTTAATAAAAAGCAAAACCCAATTAACTGGAATAAACCTAGCAGTGTAACGTTGCCAAAAAATATCAATGAATTAGCTTTTTATTCGATTGACCAGTTGGCGGCCTTACTACAAACAAAAAAAATCAGCTCACTTGAATTAACCAAGTTCTTCATTGACAGAATAAAAAAATATGGAGATACCCTTGAATGTGTAATTAGTATTCAAGAAGAAATAGCTTATGAGCAAGCCAATAATGCCGATAAAGAAATTCAAGCAGGGAAATATCGAGGTTTATTACACGGCATCCCTTATGGGTTAAAGGATTTATTTGCTATAAAAAATACTAAAACAACATGGGGAGCAGCACCTTATAAAAACCAACGCATTGAAGAAGATGCATTTGTTTATACAAAACTTAAAGAAGCGGGTGCAGTGTTAGTAGCCAAATTCACCTTAGGCGCTTTAGCAATGGGTGACTATTGGTATGGAGGAAGGACAAGAAATCCCTGGAATTTAAAAAATGGATCCTCCGGTTCTTCGGCAGGTTCAACTTCCGCAACAGTTGCAGGATTGGTGCCTTTTGCAATTGGTACTGAGACATGGGGAAGTATAGTTTCACCAGCCACGGTTTGTGGTGCTACTGGCTTAAGGCCCACTTTTGGCACCATCAGCCGCAGCGGAGCTATGGCATTAAGTTATAGCCTTGATAAAGTAGGCCCAATATGCAGGTCGGCGAATGACGCAGCTATTGTTTTTAGTTATATACATGGAACCGATGGCAAGGATCTTGCTGCAGTAAACATGCCTTTTAATTACGAACCCAATAAAAATATTAAAAAGCTTAAGATAGGATATGCTAAAAATTATTTCAATAAAATTAAGGATACTACTAGCAACGAATGGCAAGTATTAGAAGTATTTAAACAACTAGGTGTTGAATTAATTCCTGTGAATTTTCCAGACAGTGGTGTATACAATTTCAATATAATGGATGTAATTATTGGCGCTGAATGTGCAGCTCAATTTGACGAAATGACTAGATTGAATATTGATGACGAATTAACTAGACAAGCAAAAAACGATTGGCCAAACCAATTTAGGACTGCAAGATTTGTCCCTGCAGTTGAATACATAAATGCACAAAGGCATAGGACCATTTTAATGCAAGAAGTAAACAAAGTGATGCAACAATTTGATGCCATCATTTGCCCTTCTCGCGGTGCAGAAGGCAATCAGTCCGCAATCACCAACCTAACAGGTCACCCAGTTGTATGTGTACCAAGCGGTTTCGATAAAAAATATAACTTACCAACAGGTATCAGTTTTGTAGGTAAATTATATGACGAAGCAAGTATCTTAAAAATAGCAGCAGCTTATCAAGATGCTACAAATTGGGATAAAATGCACCCTATATTATTTACGAAATAAACTAGTCTAATGAATATAATTAAAAAATTACCCATCAATGAACTAGGTTATGGTTTTATCAAAAATCTGCCAAAAGGGAAAGATGAATATTATTTGCGCAATCAACAAAACAGGAGCGGCACAAAACACAGAAGCTTAACTGCACTTGAAATTGAAATTCTAGTACGCAACAGGAACACGAGTGACGACTGGAGTAAACTATTGGTATCAGAAGCATTTAACCCTGAATTAGTTAAAAATTGTTCCTTTTTTGGGCTTGTTAGAATTGGAAATTTAGAAAGAACTTGCCTATCATTTAGTGATTTAGTAGTCCCTGTAGGTATATATAATTCTACCATTATTAGTGCCGACTTTGGTAATAATGTAGCCATACATAATGTTAACTATTTGTCTCATTATATTATTGGAGATGAAGTAATCATCACCAATGTAAACGAATTGGTTACAACCAACCACACCAAATTTGGGAATGGGATTATTAAAAAGGGCGAGGATGAATCGGTTCGTATATGGATGGAGTTATGTAATGAAAATACAGGCCGAAAAGTATTGCCCTTTAATGGTATGACAGCTGGCGATGCTTATTTATGGACCCGAAATAGGCATGACGACACCCTTCAACAAAAATTTATCGAACTCACTGAAAAAAGATTCGACAATAAGCTTGGCTATTATGGGAAAATAGGAGACCGAACAGTAATTAAAAACTGTAAAATTATTAAGGATGTATGGATAGGTTCTGATGCCTACTTAAAAGGTGCCAATAAAATAAAAAATGTTACCATTAATTCAGCTCCAGAAGCAAGGACTCAAATTGGAGAAGGTTGCGAATTAGTAAATGGAATTATAGGTTACGGATGCAGGATATTTTATGGAATTAAGGCAGTAAGATTTATCCTTTCCGACTATTCACAATTAAAATATGGGGCAAGATTAATTAATTCTTTTTTGGGACCAAATGCTACAATTTCATGCTGTGAAGTATTAAACTCGCTAATATTCCCAGCCCACGAACAACATCACAATAACTCATTTTTATGCGCAGCACTAGTAATGGGGCAAAGTAATATAGCAGCTGGTGCCACTATTGGATCAAACCACAATAGTCGTGGCGCAGACGGAGAAGTGATTATGGGAAGAGGTTTTTGGCCTGGATTATGTGTGAGCATAAAACATAATTCTATTTTTGCTAGTTTTACTTTATTAAATAAAGGCGACTATAATTACGAACTAAATATTCCTATTCCTTTTTCTTTAGTGAGTAATGACCCTGTTAAAGACGAATTAATAATCATGCCGGGTTATTGGTTCTTATATAATTTTTATGCATTAGCACGTAACGCATGGAAATATGTGGACAGAGACAAACGAATTAACAAGTCCCCTATTTTCGAATACGCCTATTTAGCACCCGACTCCGTAAATGAATTAATTCATTCGAGAAAATTAATCGCTATTGCAGTGGCCAAAGCTCATTTAGCAAAGGAGAAAAAAACGGCACAATTAAATGAGGAGAAATTAGTACTATTAGGTGATAAATTACTGACCACAAAAACAAGTCGAGAAATTGCAAAATTAGACGTGTTTGCGGAAGGCTTTGAAAACAGCAAGCGAAAAACAAGGCTTATTAAGTGCCGAGAAGCTTATCAAGTATTTGATGATATGTTATTTATGTATGGAATGGATGGGTTGCTTAATTGTATTCAAGATAAACAGGGCAAAGCCATCATGAGTACCATAAAATCCATAAACACAAACGAAAATGATTTAGAATGGTTCAATGTTGGCGGGCAACTTATCCCTCAAAAAAATGTAAAAGCATTACTAAATAAAATAAAAGCCGACAAGGTTACTGAATGGGACCAAATTCACGAGTTCTATGAGAACGCCTCCCTTAAATACGAAAAACAAAAAACAAACCATGCACTATATACGTTGGGTTTAGTTACAAAAACAATGGTGAATGCGATAAGCGTAAAACAATTAAATGAATGGCTAGATAGGTATATTTTAATTCAACAACACACCACCAAAAGCATTCAACAAACAAGAGCCAAAGACTATAGTAACGAGTTTAGAAAAATGGTTTATTTAAATGAAGAAGAAATGAAAGCAGTTGTAGGCGACATTAAGGATAATGGATTTATTAAAGAAAACGCTGTTGCGCTAAATAACATAGAGCTCGGTATTAATTCCTTAAGAAGTCAATTAAAAATTAAATAAATTTATACCAACTCCGAGTTGCCATTGTTTTGTTTTCCATTGTGCATCATCATTTAGCTGAGTTTCGAGTTGCTTAAAGGAGGCAACATTTTCCATACCAATTATATACCTGCCATAAAGGAAAAAACCGCCTAAGTCAATTTTTGCCCCTCCAATAAAGGCAAACTCTCCATTTTTAAAAGCAAGCAAAGCATTGTCTTTGCCATCTTTTTTCTGATCAATTAAAATTGAATATTGCGGTCCAGCTTGAAACAACAATCCCTTAAAAGGTTTCACTTGTAGTAATACAGGAATTGCTAAGTAATTCAAATGATAGGTTTCTGGATTAGTAATATTATTGACAGAAAAGTCACCCGGGTAAACTGTTTCTAACTTCGTTTGTGATAAAATTACTTCAGGAGCAATACTTATTGCTTTGGTAATGCCTAATTGAACAGTTGCTCCAATATGGTAAGATGCTGCATGCCTATCTACATAAACGTTATTGACTGTTGAGAAGTTTTGCCCTACTTTTATA
>CAJATB010000086.1 GCA_903944755.1 uncultured Bacteroidota bacterium | reverse complement strand
GAGTGGATTCCATTCTTTATTTGGTCGTTTAAACTACGATTTTAAAAGCAAGTATTTTGTTCAAGCTTCAGTAAGACGTGACGGACAAAGTTCATTAGCCCCTGAAAATCGTTTTGGTGTATTCCCAGGAGTTTCTGCGGGTTATAGAATATCTGAAGAAGGCTTTTGGAAAAACAATGCATTCTTAAATGAAAAAATTAGCGATGCAAAATTAAAAGGATCTTACGCTGTAGTAGGTAACCAATTAGGCGGCTTCCCTTATTTAAGTACTTTTAGTTCTGCTGCTTATGGTAATGTTCCAGGCCTTGCACCCAATTTAATTGGTAACGCTGCGCTTCAATGGGAAAGTAGTAAAAAACTAGATGTAGGTATAGAATTAGGATTGTTTAAGAATAGATTCAATTTTGTTGCTGATTGGTTCTTAAATGATATTGACCAATTGGTGTTTGCAGTTCCTACTCCAAACTCTGCAGGTATCCCAGGTAATTCAATAAGCCAAAACATAGGTACAGCGCAAAACAGTGGTTTTGAATTCTCTTTAAGTGGTGATATCCTTAGCACTAAAGACTTCACATGGGGTTTTAATGCAAACTTTACAACTTTAGAAAATAAAATTACCTCTTTGTATAGCGTAGGTGGAGTGGCTGTAAAAACTATTCCAGGTTCTTACAACAGAATCGAAACAGGACAATCTTTGAACTATTTATGGGGATTTCAATATTTGGGTGTAAATACACAAACGGGTAATCCAATGTATGAAAAAGCGGACGGAACATGGGTTCAAAGAAATACTACAAATGGTCTTTTCTATAATGCTTCTAGTATGGATGATAAAGTAATGACAAAATCTAATCCATTAGCAGATGCAGACAAGGATAATTTAGGTAATAGTTTACCTACCTATTTTGGTGCATTCACTAACAACTTCCGTTATAAAAATTTCTCTTTAGAATTCATGATTAGATTCCAAGGTGGAAATAAAATCATGAACATAACACGTCAAGAAGCATTATTAAGTCAAAGCTTCCACAATAACGGTGTTGAAATAAAAGACAGATGGCAGTTACCAGGTGATGTTACTACAGTTCCAAGATTAAGATATGGTCAGAGTTCTATCATTAACCAAACAGGCGCTACCATTTCAAGATTTGTAGAGAATGCTGATTATGTTAGATTACAAAATGTAGTATTGAATTACAATTTCAGTAACAAAACAATATCTAAAATTGCCAATGGATATGTTAAAAGTGCAAGAGTATTTGCTCAAGGACAAAACTTATTCATGTTGACAAAATACACAGGTATTGATCCAGATAATGCAAGTCAAAGTGGACTAGACAATGCCGTGTCTCCTTCATTACGCATTTTATCATTTGGACTTAATGTTGGATTCTAACATTAAATAAATAAAAAAATATATCACAAATAAAATTGTAAACAATGATACTTTTAAATAAAATAACACAAAACACCCTCCTATTAGGATTCATTCTAGTAGCTGTAGGTTGTGAAAAAGTGATAGATAAACAACCCTATAACGCCTTCACCACTGAGAGTGTATTTACGACAGCTGCTCGTGCTAACCTCGCCTTAAATGGGGTCTATGATGCTGCACAAACAGGTGGACCAACTTTAGCAGGCCGTGGTTACCCATTTGGCGCCGCAACCATTGAACAAGGAGACAATAGAGGAGAAGATATGGTGAACTTACAAGCCTTCTATCAAATCACTTACCAAGCTACCTATACCCCCTTCACTGCTAATAATGTTGCCATGTGGGACAACACTTATGCAATGATCAATAAAGCAAATGTGGCTATTGCAGGATTTAAAAAAGCGGCTGCAACTGGAATTATATCATCTGCTGCTGCAGTGCAATACGAGGCCGAGTGTCGTTTCTTACGTGCATTAGGTCATCATGAATTATTGATTCATTTTGCACGTCCTTATTTAGAGGGAAATGGCGCAGCATTAGGTATTCCTTATCGCGATTATGCAGTAGATGGATCTGCTAGCTTAGAGCGTTTGCAAAAAGAACCACGCCCAAAAGTAGCAGAGGACTACACTAAATTATTAGAGGACTTGGCTTTTGCGGAAACAAATTTACCTGTAGCTAATCCTGGAGGTGCCATTGTTCGTGCTCAAAAGAGTGCTGCCATTGCACTTAAGCAAAGGGTACTTCTACATATGGGTAAGTATAGCGAAGCTGTTACAGCTGGTAATGCATTAATTCCAACTACCTTAACTCCAACCACACCAGCTTCTACAAAATCCTTAATTGGAAACCATGCACTTACTGCGACACCCAATGGTTCATTTGGTTCCATAGGTGGAGGTAACAATATAACATCTGAAAACATTTTCACTATTAAAAATGACCCACTAGACAATGGATCAGTAAATGGAGCACCTGCTGGAATGTATGGTTCTTCAGATTTATTAGCACGTGGTTTAGTTTGTGTTTCTCCAATTATTTGGAACAATGCACTATGGTTAGCATCAGATTTAAGAAGAACTGCTTTATACCGTGAAGGCGGTACAGCCCTTGGTAAAGCAATTATGACTACTAAATACAACGATTATAGCGGTCGTGGAGACAATACCCCTATCATTCGTTGGGCAGAAGTTTTGTTAAATCAAGCAGAAGCAGAAGCTAGAGTAGCTTCATCAGTATCTCAAAGAGCTGTAGATTTATTAAACATGGTAAGAAACAGAGGGGTTACTGCAACTGAAAATCAATTTACTACTTCAAGTTTTGCTTCACAAACAGATTTAGTAAAAGCAATATTATTTGAAAGAAGAATTGAATTTTTAGCGGAAGGAAGAAGATGGCCTGATATTCATAGAACTTCTCAAGATCCTATTGCAGCATTAAGAGCAAGTGGTATCCCAGGAAAAGTAGCTAATGGAGGAGTAACTGCTTTAACACAATACGGAATCGGTTTAGCTGTGACAATTGGTGAACAAGCAATACCTTACAGTGATTATAGATTTATCTGGCCAATACCTGGTTCTGAAATTACTACTAACCCAATTATTGTTCAAAATCCTGGTTACTAATAGAATAAGTTTATTGAATAATACTATAAAAAAAGGGTCCCGATTTATCGGGACCCTTTTTTTATCAATTAGGTATTGAAAGCTAATTAAAATTTGTATTTAGTTTGAAAAATAATCTTTGTAAAGATATTATTTAACTCATTACTCGTTACCTCCAACAATCTTGCTGGTGCTTCTGTATAAGTAGTTTTCGTAAATATGTCGTCTTGCAAAACGATCGGGCGTATCAGCATTGACTAGCTTCACATAAATGGCCTTAGGTACCCCATAATATTCATATTCATTCCCATCGGAGAATACCACTCTGAGTATTTCAGATTTAAATTCAAAGTCCTCAATACTGGCATCTGTTGTAGTGGCTATATAGGCATCCTTGGTAGCTTCATGCGTTTCAATATGCACGCTCACTAAAAAATGGTAAGAGGCAATTAATTTAGCAGATTTTTCTTCGGCCATTTTTTTAGCCTCATCACTGTCTTGAAATTTATCGGGATGCCATTCCATCATAATCTTACGATAAACCTTCTTTAAATCGCTTAAAGTGGCTTTATCGTCT
>CAJATB010000085.1 GCA_903944755.1 uncultured Bacteroidota bacterium | reverse complement strand
TTGTAATATGCATTTAAATGGTTTAGCAGCCGACATTAAAAAAAGTGTTTGGGAAAATGATTTAGTGGGACTTACTTTTCATACCATTGGTGTGAGCGATGGAATGAGCAATGGTACGGACGGTATGCGATATTCATTAGTAAGCCGCGATGTAATTGCCGATTCAATTGAAACTGTTTGTGGTGCACAATATTATGACGCATTAATTGCAGTGCCAGGATGTGATAAAAATATGCCAGGTTCAATAATTGCAATGGGACGTTTAAACCGTCCATCTATCATGATATATGGAGGAACCATTGCGCCCGGACATTATAAAGGGCAGGATTTAAATATTGTATCCGCCTTTGAAGCTTTGGGACAAAAAATGGCAGGACAATTAACCGAAGCCGATTTTATGGGCATTGTAAAAAATGCATGCCCAGGTGCAGGTGCATGCGGGGGCATGTATACCGCAAACACAATGGCAGCAGCTATTGAGGCATTGGGCATGAGTTTACCGTATTCTTCCTCTAACCCAGCATTAAGTGCCGAAAAGCAACAAGAATGTAGTGATGCAGGAAAAGCCATTCGGTTGTTATTAGAAAAAGATATTAAGCCAAAAGATATTATGACGCGCAAAGCATTTGAAAATGCAGTTGCAGTTATAATGGTATTGGGCGGAAGTACTAATGCTGTGTTGCATATGATAGCAATGGCAAAAAGTGTGGGCGTGCAATTTACGCAGGACGATTTTCAAATTATTAGTGACCGTACTCCAGTGTTAGCCGATTTCAAACCATCCGGGAAATATTTAATGCAGGACTTGCACCAATATGGTGGTGTGCCAGCCGTGATGAAATATATGTTAGCACAAGGATGGTTGCATGGTGATTGTTTAACAGTAACGGGAAAAACAATTGCTGAAAATTTAGCTATAGCGCCTACTTTAGATTTTACAAAACAGGATATAATTTATCCAAAAGAAAATCCAGTAAAAGCAACAGGGCACTTACAAATATTATACGGCAATTTAGCAACAGGAGGAAGTGTTGCAAAAATATCAGGAAAGGAAGGCGATATGTTTGTAGGACCAGCGCGTGTGTTTGATGGCGAACATGCATTAATTGCAGGTATCAATTCAGGAAAAATACAAAAGGGAGACGTAGTAGTTATAAAAAATGTAGGACCAGTAGGTGCACCAGGTATGCCAGAAATGTTAAAACCAACATCGGCAATAATAGGGGCAGGTTTAGGAAAGTCGGTGGCTTTAATTACAGACGGACGTTTTAGCGGAGGCACGCATGGCTTTGTGGTAGGGCATATCACGCCAGAGTCCTACAAGGGCGGGTTAATTGGGTTAGTCGAGGACAATGATGTAATTGAATTAAATGTCCCAGCACGCAAAATGACATTGCGCGTAAGCGAAGAAATTATTGCAAAAAGAAGAGCAGCTCAACCAGCACCTATTTTAAAAGCAACCAATGGCGTACTATGGAAATATGCAAAGTTGGTGAAAGACGCAAGTGAAGGATGTGTAACTGATGAGAACTAAAAAAATTAATTGAATATTAATTTTTTTAGTGATGGTTTAATAAACTAAATATGGGTTTAATTGTGCTGAGTGCTGAAAAGTAGAATATAAAAAGGATTTATTATGGAAACAATAACAAAGGCTACAGAAGAAGTAAAGGAACTCACTGGTTCACAAGCAGTGTTGGAAGCTTGTATTGCAGAAGGGGTCGATATTATTTTTGGCTATCCGGGTGGCGCTATCATGCCAATATATGATGCGCTGTATGACTATAAAGAAAAATTACAACATATATTAGTACGCCACGAACAGGGTGGAATACACGCTGGACAAGGGTATGCGAGAACCTCTGGGAAAGTGGGTGTGGTATTTGCAACAAGTGGCCCAGGTGCAACAAATTTAGTAACAGGCTTAGCCGATGCTATGATAGACAGTACACCACTAGTGTGTATAACAGGACAAGTGTTTGCGCATTTATTGGGCACCGATGCCTTTCAGGAAACCGACATTATTAATATTACCATGCCGGTTACAAAATGGAATTACCAAATAACCGATGCAGAAGAAATACCAACAGTATTAGCAAAAGCATTTTATTTAGCAAGAAGCGGAAGGCCAGGACCAGTGTTAATTGATATTTCAAAAAATGCACAGTTTCAATTATTTAATTACCCTGGTTATACAAAATGTAATCATATAAGGTCGTACCGACCAAAGCCGGTGATAAGGAAACAATATATTGACGAAGCAGTTGCATTAATAAATGCTGCAAAAAAACCATTAGTCATATTTGGGCAAGGGGTGATATTGGGCAAAGCCGAAAAAGAATTTAAAAACTTTATTGAAAAGTCGGGGATGCCAGCAGCTTGGACAATACTAGGTTTAAGTGCACTACCAACCGACCACCCACAAAACGTAGGCATGTTGGGCATGCATGGTAACTATGGTCCCAATGTTTTAACAAATGAATGCGATGTATTAATAGCAGTGGGAATGCGATTCGACGACAGGGTAACAGGAAGGTTGGACAAGTATGCAAAACAAGCCAAAGTAATACATTTAGATATTGACCCATCCGAAATAGACAAGAACGTAAAAGCCGATATAGGTATATGGGGGGATTGTAAGGAAACTTTGCCACTGCTAACAATGGCACTAGAACAAAAAGACAGAACCGAATGGCTGAATGTGTTTGCGGGTTATGCAAAGGAGGAATATGAGCAGTGTATACAGGAAGAAATTTATCCTAAAACGGAACAACTCACAATGGCGGAAGCGATACGCATAGTGAATGAAAATACCCAAGGCAATGCAGTAATAGTAACAGATGTAGGGCAACACCAAATGGTTACTTGCAGGTATGCTAAGTTTAATCAATCAAGAAGTAATGTAACATCGGGTGGCTTGGGTACAATGGGCTTTGCATTACCTGCTGCAATAGGTGCAAAATTTGGTACACCTGAAAGGACGGTGGTAGCGGTGATTGGCGATGGCGGTATTCAAATGACTTTACAAGAATTAGGCACCATTATGCAAACGGGCATTAACGTAAAAATTATGATTTTAAATAATCAGTTTTTGGGAATGGTACGCCAGTGGCAGCAGTTGTTTATGGATAAGCGTTATTCCTTTGTTGATATACAAAGTCCTAATTATGTAACACTAGCACAAGCGTATGGCATAGCGGGAGCAAGTGTAAAGGACAGGGAAAATTTAGAAGGAGCAATAAAAACAATGCTAGCGCACGATGGTTCTTATTTATTAGAAGTAATGGTAGGAAAAGAAAACAATGTATTCCCAATGGTGCCACAAGGTTGTTCAGTAAGTGAGATAAGATTGAAATAGTATTTCAATCTTATCCGAGCGAGTCTAAAAGACGAGCTCAAATCATTTTAACGAAGTTAAAATAGGTAAAAGTAAAAGGTTTTAAATTATTAAAGAAGTAAAGCGATTTATATGTATACAAGTCCAGATAAACAAGAATACACAATTACAGTGTATACCGAAAACCAAGTTGGGTTGTTAAACCGAATTGCAATTATTTTTTCACGCCGAAAAATAAATGTAGAAAGTTTAAACACCTCCCCTTCTGAAATTGCGGGGATACACCGTTTTACAATTGTGGTAGAAGAAACTTTAGACACGGTAATTAAAGTAGTGCGCCAAATTGAAAAACAAGTAGAAGTATTAAAAGCTTACTATAATACCAATGACGAAATCGTGTGGCAGGAATTGGCTTTGTATAAAGTACTAAGCGAGGAAATTACTGAAAAAGTAAAAGTGGAAAGGTTATTAAGGGAGTATGGTGCGCGTGCAGTGGCTATACGAAAGGATTTCATCGTATTTGAAACAACAGGACACCGTGAGGAAACAAATAAATTAATGAAGGCTTTGGAGCCCTATGGTTTGGTTGAATTTGTAAGAAGTGCGCGGGTGGCAATTATAAAACAAAGTAGCGGGTTCCACGAAAAGTTAAAGGATTTTGAAAAACGTGAGCCAGGGGAAGAAGTAGTTGAAAACGAATACTTAGGTAAAAGACAAGCGGTATTTACCATGTAAAATTGCTAATAAAAAACGGGAACTAAAAAATAAAAAGTAACTGTTAAAAAATAATAAAGGAAACTAAAAAAACAGCACTAAAAAAAATCTCTAAACAGAACAAGCTTAAAAGTAATAAACACTTTATAATAAATAATTAAATAAACACAAATTAAATCTCAATTCAAATGGCAAAATTAAATTTCGGAGGTACCGAAGAAAATGTGGTAACCCGCGAAGAGTTCCCATTAGCAAAAGCACAGGAAGTATTAAAGAATGAAGTAGTAGCGGTAATTGGCTATGGCGTGCAAGGTCCAGGACAGGCACTGAATCAAAAGGAAAACGGTGTGAATGTAATTGTGGGTCAAAGAAAAAATTCAAAAAGTTGGGATAAGGCAGTAGCAGACGGATTTGTTCCAGGTACTACTTTATTTGAAATAGAAGAAGCTTTAGAAAAAGGAACCATTATTTGTTATTTATTAAGTGACGCAGCGCAAATTGCAATGTGGCCAACTGTAAAAAAACATTTAACACCAGGCAAGGCATTATATTTTTCTCATGGCTTTGGCATTACATTTAACGAGCAAACAGGTATTATACCTCCAGCCGACGTGGATGTAATATTAGTAGCACCAAAAGGTTCAGGAACTTCACTACGTCGTATGTTTTTACAAGGGCGTGGTTTAAATAGTAGCTTTGCTATTTTCCAAGATGCAACAGGCAAAGCACATGACAGAGTAATTGCACTAGGTATTGCTGTTGGAAGCGGGTATTTATTCGAAACAAATTTCAAAAAAGAAGTTTATAGCGATTTAACAGGTGAAAGAGGAACATTAATGGGCGCAATTCAAGGTATATTTGCAGCGCAGTACGAAGTGTTACGCAAAAATGGACATAGCCCTTCTGAATCGTTCAATGAAACTGTGGAAGAATTAACGCAATCGTTAATGCCATTAGTAGCAGAAAACGGAATGGATTGGATGTATGCAAACTGTTCAACAACAGCGCAACGTGGTGCATTGGATTGGTGGAAAAAATTCCGTGATGCAACATTGCCAGTATTTACCGACTTGTATAATAGTGTAGCAACAGGAAAAGAATCGGCGCGTTCAATTGATTTGAATAGTAAAGCGGACTATCGTGAAAAATTAGAAGTTGAATTAGCTGAATTACACAATAGTGAAATGTGGCAAACAGGAAAAACTGTAAGAAGTTTACGTCCCGAAAACCAACCTGGTAAATAAATAGGGCATTACACTAGTAAGAAAAGAAAAAGCACATGAGTGATGTAAAACTATTCGATAAACCTGCACTAGATATTGAAGGCGCAGCCGCAAGGCTAAAGCCGGTGGTTACCCATACCCCGCTTCAGTTTAATGCGAACTTATCCCGAAAGTATCAGTGCAGGATATATCTGAAAAGGGAGGACTTGCAAATAGTACGTTCTTATAAACTAAGAGGTGCGTATAATATGATGAGTCAATTGACACCTGAGCAATTGGCAAAAGGTGTAGTATGTGCAAGTGCGGGCAACCATGCGCAAGGCTTTGCTTATAGCTGTAAAAAGTTAAATGTAAAGGGAGTGGTATTTATGCCAATTCCCTCGCCACAGCAAAAAGTGAATCAAACAAAAATGTTCGGAGAAGATTTTGTGGAAGTGAAATTAGTGGGCGATACATTCGACGATACAGCCTATGCGGCAAAAGCATATACACAGGAGCACGGCATGACTTTTATTCCTCCGTTCGACCATCCATCCATAATTGAAGGACAGGCAACAGTAGCAGTTGAAATTTTAAATGACCTAAAGGAATTAACAACCGACCCTATTGATTACATATTTGTACCCATTGGCGGTGGCGGATTGTGTGCGGGGATTGGTTATTATTTCCATGAAAAAACACCCAATACAAAAATTATTGGGTTAGAACCAGAAGGTGCGCCAAGTATGTTAGCAGCAATTAAAGAAGGCCATCCCATTGAATTACAAGATATAGACAAGTTTGTGGATGGCGCTTCGGTGAAGCGCGTTGGGGATCATAATTTTTCAATTTGTAAGGATGCGATAAGTGAAATGCATTTAGTACCAGAAGGTAAAATATGTACTACCATTTTACAAATGTATAATGAAGAAGCTATTGTGGTTGAGCCAGCAGGAGCCATGTCAATTGCAGCATTAGATGATTACGCGGAGCAAATAAAAGGTAAAACCATTGTATGTATTGTAAGTGGCGGGAATAATGATATTGCACGCATGCAAGAAATAAAAGAACGTTCCTTAATATATGAAGGTTTGAAACATTATTTTTTAATTCAGTTTGCACAAAGGCCGGGATCGTTAAAAGAATTTGTAAATAAAGTATTGGGACCAACTGACGATATCACAAGGTTTGAATACATTCAAAAACACAATAAGGAGGGTGGGCCGGCATTAGTGGGGTTAGAATTAAAATCAAAAGAAGATTATGGAGTGTTAATTGGAAACATGAAGCGCTACCAAATCAATTACAACGAAATAAATAAGGACGATAATATTTACGGTTATTTAATCTAACTAAATAAGGCGCAATATTATTTTTATAAAAAAATATAGGTTATGCAGGTGTTAAAATTTGGAGGAAGTTCGGTAGGCAGTGCAGAAGCGATAAAAAAAGTAATTGCAATTGTAACAGAAAGTATCAAGAAGGAACCAACTATAGTAGTGGTATCGGCAATGAGCGGCGTGACGGACCAGTTATTATTATTAGCGCAATCGGCTTCGCAAGGCAATGAGGCTTACAAAACTATTATTCAAAATATTGAACAAAAGCATTTGGATGCGGTGCGTGCATTATTGCCTATACAGCAACAAAGCGCTACCTTAAGTTTGGTAAAACAAATGCTGAATGAACTAGAAGCAAATTGCGAAGGTTTATTTATGCTACGAGAATTGTCGTTGCGTATGCAGGATAAATTAGTGAGTTACGGAGAAATATTATCATCAAAAATAATTGCAGCTGCATTTGACGCAAAAGGAATAAAGCAACAATGGGTAGATTCAAGGTTAGTAATAAAAACCAATTCAAATTACCAGAATGCTGTGGTGGACAAGGAAGCCACTACAAAAGCAATACAAACTTATTTTAGTGCGCCCGAAAATAATTCATATGATATTTATATGGCGCCAGGTTTTATAGCTTCCGATGCGGAAGGAAACACCACTACACTAGGAAGGGGAGGTTCGGATTATACAGGTGCAATATATGCTGCTGCGTTAAAGGCAACTGCGTTAGAAATTTGGACCGATGTAAGTGGAATGATGACTGCCGACCCGCGCATGGTACAAAATGCGAAGGAAATACCAATTATCTCTTATCAGGAAGCGATGGAGTTATCGCATTTTGGGGCCAAAGTAATATATCCGCCAACCATACAACCGGTAATGCAACAAAACATACCCGTATGGATAAAAAATACATTCCAACCCGAGCATCCAGGCACAATTATAATGAACGAATCGCCTGACAATGGCAATTTTATTCGGGGCATATCAAGTATAAAAAATATATGCTTATTAAGTTTGGAGGGAAGTGGCATGGTGGGAATACCTGGTTTTTCTAAAAGGTTATTTGAGGCATTAGCAAAAAAGCATATCAATATTATTTTAATAACACAAAGTTCCTCCGAGCATTCCATATGTGTTGGTGTAAATGCACAGGATGCGCACCTGGCAAAATTGGCTGTGGACAGTGAATTTGAGCAAGAAATAAATACCGAAAAAGTTGACCCATTAATTATTGAAAAAGATGTAGCTATTTTAGCATTAGTGGGTGAGCAAATGAAAAGTCACCCGGGTGTAAGTGGAAAAATGTTTGGTGTGTTAGGAAGAAATGGAATTAATGTAAGGGCCATTGCACAGGGGTCTTCGGAAAAAAATATATCGGCAGTTATTGCAACGCAGGATGTAAGAAAAGCAATAAACGTTTTGCATGAAGAATTTTTTGAAACATCGTACAAGCAAGTAAATGTATACGTGGCAGGTGCCGGAAATGTAGGAGGTAAGTTAATAGAGCAAATTAAAAAGCAAGTACCTTATTTACAACAGCAGTTACGCTTACAAATAAATATTGTAGGTATAGCAAATAGTAAAAAGCAATTAATAAACCCAGAAGGGATTGACTTAACAACATGGCGCGAACAGTTGGAACAAGCACCTATAGGAACAACTACTGACTATGTTAATGCGATTTTAAAAAACAATTTACGTAATACCATTTTTGTAGACGTAACAGCGCACGAGACTGTTGCCAATGTGTATGCGCAGTTATTAAGTAAAACCGTATCGGTGGTTGCATGTAATAAAATTGCATGTTCATCACCCTACGAACATTATGCAAAATTAAAATCGTTGGCA
>CAJATB010000084.1 GCA_903944755.1 uncultured Bacteroidota bacterium | reverse complement strand
TAGTGGCAAATAATTATCGCAAAGGAGATTATGCATCCTACTTATTTATGACCACAGATTATGGTAAAACTTGGAAAAATATGCTTGATGCAAATCAGGTTAAGGGCTATGCATTAAATTTTATTCAAGATCCGGTGGAGAAGCAATTAGTTTTTCTGGGAACGGAAAATGGATTGTGGGTGAGTATCAATGAAGGGAAAGATTGGGTACCATTCAAAAATGGTTTTCCTAGTGTGTCAACAATGGACTTAGTTATTCAGGAAAAAGAATCCGCATTGGTGGTGGGAACTTTTGGCAGAGCCATATGGGTGCTTGACGACCTAAAGAGTTTGCGTGAGATTGTAAGAGGAAATACCAAAGAAAAAATAACTAGTTTACCCATGAATGAAGTCATTCAGGTGAAAGGATTGTTCATAGCGCCTCCGGGGAATATCTGGACAGGATTTGGTACCACATTCGAGGGAGAGAATCGACCCTTCCAAGAAGCAGCCATCCCAATTTATATCAATGATCTTCCTTCAAAAGAAGATAAGGTTGAAGGATTCATTTTAAATAGCAAAGGGGATACCATTCAAAAATTAACAACACAATTACTGGTGCAAGGATTGAATTATATTCAATGGAAGCTGGATGAAAATCGTGTTTACTTATCGGGGAACTATGATCCAAATGAATCAAGAGGTATACCTGTGCTTCCTGGCACCTATATAGCAGTCATAAAATATAAAGGGGTTCAGTCAAGCACAAGTATCAAAGTCATTTCAGATCCACGATTTAAGATGAAGGAAGAAGTGGATCAGGAATTGTATCGTTATAATAAAGCGCTCAATTTTGAAGTAGGAAGATTAAAGTCTTTTTTTAACTTGATCAATTCTTGGGAGAGTGAATTAAAAAAAATACATGAAACCTTATCTAAACAAACTAAAAATGAAAAAGCTTTAAAAAATGTGAATGGAATGATAGAAATGGTGAAGCAATTAAAATTAGTTGGTAAAGATAGCCCTGGCGATCGTCAAGTGGGCGCATGGCAGAGCGTTAGGATCACTCCAGCATCTGCCATCACTGAAGCAGAGAAAGTAGCGATGGCAAGAGTAGATATTCCCTCTGAGCAGGATTGGAAAAGAATTAGCGATGCAGCTACATTGATTGATAATTATAAGCTTCAATTAAGTCAGTTTGAGGATTCAAGCTGGAAAAAATTTATCAAGCTATATGGAAAAAACAATTGATAAAATTGGGTCTTTTTACAAAAACCAACTATAACAAAGGATCCGCATTTACAGCATCATAATTTACAAACCTATGAGGAACTTAAAAGCAGGAATTTCTATCAAAAGCACTGCGTTATTGAATGGTAGTTTCTTTGAGGAAACAAGTATTCTAATCGTTGAACACGATGAAGCAGGAACTACAGGGTTTGTAACTAATAAACCTTTTGGAAAGTCTTTGAATGATCTAATTGAATTCAATCATGCTAAACCATTTCCGCTAATGGATGGAGGTCCCGTTGATAGAGCACATCTCTTTGTTTTACACAAGCGACATAATCTCATTGAAGGGGGCAAACAAGTAACCAATGGTCTTTATTTAGGTGGCAATATGGAGCAAGTGATCGAAGCCATCAATAACGGGTCTGCCACTCAAGAAGAAATTCAACTTTTTATTGGCTATTGCGGATGGGATGTCGGAGAATTGGAAGCGGAAATGGCAGAAGGAAGTTGGAACTTCTAATAGTATTAAAATCTTTCGGCAACAAATAAACCGCCGAAAGTTGCAGTCATACAAACTACAACACTCAATAAAATATACAAAAGCATAGTGCTGTTTTGACCTTGTTGGAAGAGTGTAACTGTTTCGCTGCTGAAAGCCGAAAAGGTGCTAAAGCCGCCACAGAAACCCACTGCCCAAAATAGACGTGCAACTGGAGAAAGCAATTGTTTTTGGTCTGCCAATCCTATAACAAAACCCAGTACAAAACAAGCTATCACATTGATTGTAAAGGTGCCAAAAGGGAAACTAGCATTATGGAATGCGTTGACCCACTTGCCAAGTATAAACCTAACCAAGCTACCTAAGCCACCACCTATAAAAACATAAATAAGTTCCTTCATGGATTCAAAGTTAAACTAATTCTATTTGTTAGACAATACTATAAAGTAGTTGTACTTGCCTAGAAAGCTATAATTTCCTAATTTACAAATAAATAGATTTTTCAAACCTTAATGATACCAATATGACCCTTCAAAACAAAAATTCACTTTATACCTTAATTAGAGTTAATGCAATTATAATAATATGTTTTTGTTGCATGAAAATAAATGCGCAAGAAAATTTTGCAGATAAATGTATAGGCAAATGGGAAGGCATAATGTATATGTATGGAAAGGGGCAACTACGAGATAGCTTACCTGTGGAATTAGATATACAAAAAACAAATCGGTCCGATACATGGTTATGGAAAACAACTTATTTGTCAAAAACGATGCCAGCCGTAAAAGATTACAAATTAGTTTTAAAAGACGCAGTAACACAAACATATGCCACAGATGAAGGAAACGGCATTGAATTAATGGATTACTATTTTAACAACAAATTATATTCAATTTTTGAAACTCATGGTGTCATGTTAACATCCAGCTATGAATTGCAAGGCAATCAACTAATTTTTGAAGTCAGTTCCGGAAAAAAAATAGATGAGAATAAAGAAGTAAACAATTATAGTGTCCTTAATTTGCAAAGGGTTATTTTCAAAAGACGTAAATAATGTATTCACTTATTTTACGCACTAACTTCTTTATTGACTAGGCTTAGCATTTACCATCTCGATTTCAAAAACCAAAATAGAATTAGGGACAATAATTGCAGATCTTGTTCTTATACTATAAGCCAGCCCTGAAGGGATTAAGAGTTTCACTTTATCTCCAATACGCTTCCCCTCTAAGCCAACCTGCCAACCTTTAATCAATCTAGCTAAAGGGAAAGTCCGTGTCTCATTTGCTGTTTGATCAAAAATAACATTCGTACCCATCAAGTACCCTTTATAAAATATAGAAACGGTATCAGTCAATTTAACCAATTCAGGCTTTGTACCTGTTTTCATCATTGTATAATACAAACCATTTTTGTAATTTATAGCATCCGTCTTGTTGGATTTAATTAGTTTTTTAATAACAATAGAATCACTGTATGCACGCGCTATACTATCTATATCAGAAAAAGGCGGCAAGAAAGGTTTCTGGTTACTGGTATTTTGAATTTTCAACCATGCCCCATTATCTCCTTGACTCCATGTATCTGTAAAGAGAGTTTCCAAATTTGCATTTATATTATTAGACTTAAAGGCAGATGCAGACTTTAAACCTTCTGTATATTTATTGATTCTAAAGCTTGCGATGAGTTTCCATTTATTCAAAGATGGAAAATAAATATAGCCACTATAAAAAATATAGTTTTGAGCAGAATCATTTGCAGTAGCAATGTATAATTTAAACTGTTTTTCATTGATCGAATTTAAATCCCATGTTACAATTTTATTAGAATTGCTGACTTTGGTTTGTAATCCAGCAGTCAATAATTTAGTTGAATTAGGAACCTCAAAAACAACCTTGTTATTTTTATTTGTAAAATTCAAATATAATTTAGCTTGATTGGTCAAAACACCTAATTTACCCTTTTGGTTAGGTTCAAGTGAAAGATTATTCACAGTTGTAATCAAAGCATTTTGATTCACTAGTGTATTAATTGGCAAATCAATTTGAACTAATTTTTGTCCAAGTCCAAAACTCGTTTGAGCAATTACTTGGAATGAGAAAAACAACCCAGCATATAATAAAATATGTTTTATCATTATAGAGATTTTAGGTAAACTAAATTAAGTTATTTATTAATATATTATTACTTCCTATTCTTTATTTGGGGAATAAACATAGAATTTGTTTGATTTATATTAAGGAATTATGTAAGCAATCAATACATCTATACTATATGCAAAGGGATTAAAAAGCTTCTCCTATATAAAAATAATACCCGTTAAGATCGGAAGAGCGTCGTGTAG
>CAJATB010000083.1 GCA_903944755.1 uncultured Bacteroidota bacterium | reverse complement strand
TGCAGCAAACTACCCCACCTTAGAAGGAAAATTTTGTCCTTACTTTACAAGTTGGGATGAAAGTGTTAGAGATACAACACGATTTAATCAATGGAAGCGAGAATTTGATTCGTTATACGCCGTAGGCAAGGTTCCTTCCTTAAATACACTTAGGTTTATAAATGACCATACGGAAGGAACAAAGATTGGAAAACCTACTCCATTTGCACATGTAGCAGATAACGACTATGCGGTAGGCTTGTTTATTGAATACTTAAGCAAACATCCTATTTGGGAAAAGTCGGCAATATTTATTTTAGAAGACGATGCACAAAATGGAGCTGATCATGTTGATGCACACCGTTCAACAGCTTATGTAGCTGGTGGTTTTGTTAAAAGAGGCTATGTAGATCACACTATGTATTCTACTTCAAGTATGTTAAGAACTATGGAATTAATCCTTGGCATACCACCAATGAGTCAATACGATGCCGCGGCAGAACCTATGTGGAGATCCTTTGATAAAATAGCTAATAATACACACTTTAATTCCATAAAACCTTTTGTAGACCTTACTGAAAAAAATACCAAGGATGACGAATTAGCTAGAATTAGTGCAAGTTTTGATTTTAGCAAGGAGGACAATGTACCTGATTTATTATTTAATCAAGTTTTATGGAAAGCTATTAAGGGAATACATTCTACAATGCCTGCTCCTAAAAGAAGTGCGTTTTTAATTAATAATGACTAATTGATGTTACTATTTTTTAAAAACAAATATGGATTAATTTTTTTTATAGCCAGTTTGCTTTATAGTAATAAAGCAACTAGTTCCACTTCGGACTCGGTAATTAGAATTTTAGATACCATTACAGTTATAAGTAGGCAGTGGCCAAATAAAAAAGAGCTATTGCCATATAGTTATACAATCAAAAATAAAAAAGAATTACAGGTTGTAAATTTTAGGACCACGCCTGAAGCGCTAATGGGCGCTTCAGGCGTTTTTATTCAAAAAACAAACCATGGTGGAGGTTCGGCTTTTATAAGAGGATTAACTGGTAATCAAACCTTAACTATAATCGACGGCATAAGACTAAATAATGCAACTTATAGGTACGGGCCTAACCAGTATTTAAACACCATTGACTTGTATACTATTGAACAAATTGAAGTAATAAAAGGTACTGGTTCTGTAGAGTATGGGTCTGATGCAATGGGCGGGGTAATTCATATTACCTCAAAGCTTCCAGTGTATAGTGAGAAAAAGAAGATTCGTGGGGAAGCTATTATAAAGGCTTTGGGAGATGGGATGGAAAAAACAGCAAGGACCTCTATTGAAATAAATCGTGAAAAAATTGCATTTCAATTAGGAGTAAGCTTAAAAAATTACGGCGACCTTGTTGGCGGAATGGGAGTTGGAGTTCAAAACCCAAGCGGCTACTCGGAAACCGGTTTCGATTTTAAATTTAAAGTACGGTTATCAAGTCAGGACGAAGTCGTAGCTAGTAGTAAGTTATTTCATCAAAAAGACGTTCCTATATTCCATAAAATAGTATTGGAAAACTATTCAATAAACAAAATAGCTAAAC
>CAJATB010000082.1 GCA_903944755.1 uncultured Bacteroidota bacterium | reverse complement strand
CCTGATGAAGTTTTAGGAGTTGCGTTTCAGTATAGTTACAATGGTAAAGTTTTTCAGGTAGGTGAATTTTCGGAAAACATTGCATTGGACGAGAAGAAAGGCGTTCAGCAAATTTTATTCCTAAAATTATTAAAAGCAACTACACAAAGAACTGATTTGCCTATTTGGGATTTGATGATGAAGAACGTTTATTCACTTGATTTATTTGGTTCGATTCAACAACAGGATTTTCAATTAAACATTTTATATGAAGAACCAAGTAAAGGCTTAAAAAGGTACTTGCCTATAACAGGCTCAAATGTGGAAGGACAATCCCTTATTAAAATTTTACAATTAGACCGTTTAAATAATAGAAATGACCCTCAACCCGACGGAGTTTTTGACTTTGTGGAAGGCTATACTGTATTGTCAAGAATGGGAAGAATTGTTTTTCCTTTGTTGGAGCCATTTGGAGAGGACTTAAAAAATATAGCCTATAATGGTATTAGTGACAAAGTCACTGAAAAATATATCTTTCCTCAATTATATCGTAAAATAAAAGCTGAAGCACAACAGTTCACGAATCTGAATCGTTTTTTGATGGAAGGGCAGGTAAAAGGTAGTGCTGGTGGTGCTGAAATTAGTTTAAACGCATTTAATGTGCCTCCGGGTTCGGTTAGTGTAAGGGCTGGCGGACAAATTTTAAGAGAAGGAATTGATTATGTAGTTGACTATGGGTCAGGTACGGTTAGAATTATTAATCCTGGTATTTTAAGTTCTAATATTCCAGTGAATGTTTCTTTTGAAAATAATTTAGGATTTGGTTTTCAAGAGCGTGGGTTTAGGGCATTACGCATTGACTATGTAGCAAGTAAGGATTTTAATTTTGGATTCTCTTCTTCTCGTTTAAGTGAAAGACCTTTTTTTACTAAAACAAATTTTGGTTCAGATCCTATTAAGAATTCCATGTATGGTTTTGACTTTAATTATAAAACTGAATTACCAAGCTTAACTAGAATTTTAGACAAACTTCCTTTTTATAGCACTAAATCAAAATCTTATTTAACTGCCTATGGAGAAGCGGCATTTTTAAAACCTGGTCATGCACAACAAATTGGAAAGGGTGGAACTGGTGTTATTTATTTAGACGATTTTGAATCGACACGTACCAATATTGATTTACGTTTTCCATTTACTTCTTGGGTACTAGCTTCAACACCAATGGATAGGTTTGAAGAAGGGTTACTTTCCGATAGTATCGACTACAATAAAAATAGGTCACGTTTGTCATGGTACACTATCGAACCTACTTTACAAGACAAAAACAGTCCAAATAATCCTTTAAGGGGTAATGTAGCAGCCTTAAGTGACCCTCGGGTACGTCAGGTTTTTACCAACGAATTATTCCCTCAAAAGACTACTAATATTACCGATGTTCAATTGCCTACATTCGATTTAACTTATTATCCTAAGGATAGAGGCCCTTATAACTATAACTATAGTAGTGCCGAATTAGATCCTTCAAATCCAGGGAAATTTACTACAGCAAGTGCCGCTAAAAAATGGGGTGGGATTATGCGTGCCTTGGACCAAACCGATTTTGAAACGGGTATTATAGAATACGTTGAATTTTGGGTGCAGGATCCTTTCTTAAAGTCGCCTGCAACAAAAGGTAATTTGGTGTTGAATTTGGGAAATGTGAGTGAAGATATTTTACGTGACGGACGCCGTTTTTATGAAAACGGAATGCCTACACCTACTATACCCGCAAGCGTTGACACATCAACATGGGGAAGAGTTCCGGTGAATCCGATACAAGTTACCAATGCATTTAGTAATAATCCTGAGGACCGAAAATACCAGGATGTTGGCTTAGATGGTTTAATGGATAGTTTGGAAATTAAACAAAGGGCCGATGTTATTGCTAAATATAATTTAACGCCTGGTTCAACTATTGGGGATCAATTTTTAAAGGATCCTTCTTCTGATAACTATGTATGGTATAGGGATGCACAATACGATGTAAGCAAGGCAGGTATATTGGGGCGTTATAAGTTTTTCAATAACTCACAGGGTAATTCGGCTTTAGCTGGCACAAGCGATTATAGTAGTGCGGCAACTTTACTTCCTGACAATGAGGATTTAAACAGAGACAATACATTAAACGAAACGGAAGCTTATTTTGAATATAATATTCCTTTACAAAAAGGAAGTTTAGGGGTTGGGATTACAAAATATGTTACAGATAAAAAAACGGTAAACGCTACCTTGCCCGATGGTAGTAACAGTAAGGAGGATTGGTATTTATTCCGTGTGCCTATAAATTCTTATTCTGATTCAGTGGGTGGTATTAGAGATTTTAAATCTATCCGTTTTATTAGAATGTATTTAACTGGGTTTGAAGATTCTGTTACACTCCGTTTTGCAAAACTAGATTTAGTTAGAAACCAATGGAGACAATACGGTTATGAAATTGATACTACTGGTGACTATAAAGGAATTGATGCTACTAGTACTTTAAATACGGTTAACACACTTGCTGTGAGTTTGGAAGAAAATGGAAGTAGGACGCCAGTGAACTATATCATTCCTCCAGGTATTGAGCGCGTACAATTGTTAAGTAATAATGGGGTGAACCTTTTACAAAATGAACAATCATTAAGTGTTCAAGTTAGCCGTTTACAAAAAGACAAAACACCAAGAGGCGTATTTAAAACAATGAATATT
>CAJATB010000081.1 GCA_903944755.1 uncultured Bacteroidota bacterium | reverse complement strand
GGCTGGATTGCCTCTGTATTAATTGTAGGCTCCTATGCCTTAAATATTACTGGCAAATTGCCTGCCTCAAGTAAAACCTATGTTTTAGCGAATATTATTGGAGGTGTATTTTTTGTGGTGAATACTTATTATCACCAAGCCTACCCTTCCATGTTCGTGAATGTGATTTGGGTAATTATTGCCATTTATATGATCAGCAAGAAGAAAAATAATAATGCCAAAATTGACTAGGGATATTTTTGTTGTGCAAACGCAATTCCGATTGCTTAAAATATTAATCATAGATGTCCTTAAATAAATTCAATACCACGATCACAAGTTGGCTAAAATGGCTCGCCATCTATATACTTATTGGTAGTATCGTAGGGACGGCTACCGCATTTTTTTTACAAACCTTAGATGATGTTACCCTGTTTCGTGAGAAACATATTTGGGTCGTATATTTTTTACCTATTGCAGGTTTGGTGATTGGACTAGTGTATTATTACTATGGAGAATCAGCGAATAAAGGAAATAACTTAATCATTGAAACGCACCATTCTTTAGAGAATGAGGAAACTCCAAAACCGATCCCTTTTAAAATGGCGCCAATGGTTTTTTTGAGTACGCTGCTAACCCATATAGCTGGTGGATCGGCAGGCAGGGAAGGCACTGCTGTGCAAATGGGTGGTGCAATTGCAGATCAGTTCACTGGATTATTTAAGTTAAATGCGGCAGATCGAAAAACATTATTAATCATTGGTATTAGTAGTGGATTTGCTGCAGTGTTTGGAACCCCCTTGGCTGGCGCCTTTTTTGCAATAGAAATTTTAAGTATTACCTACACAAATAAAAATCAATTAGCGGCAAGTTTATTCGTTGCCTATATCGCACATTATTCCTGCTTGGCTTGGCAAGTAAAACATACTATTTATAGCATCCCCAATATACCCGAAATCTCCCTAACAACTTTAGCTTGGGCAATTTTTGCTGGTTTCATTTTTGGATTAACTGCACTTGCATTTACTTCCACTGGAAAATTATTTGAAAATATATTTAACAAAATAAAGTTTGCCCCCTTGCGCCCTTTTATTGGCGGGATTATTATTGCATTATTTATTGTTGTATTTAATAGTACAAAGTTCATTGGATTGGGAATTCCCACTATCCAAGATGCATTTATAAATAATGCAGGCCAATTTGACTTCGCCATCAAATTAATTTTAACCAGCTTCACTTTAAGCGCGGGTTTTAAAGGAGGTGAGGTGACGCCATTATTTTTTATTGGGGCCACATTAGGTAATCTATTAATCTGGTTTATCCCTTTACCCATGGCGCTTTTGGCAGGCATGGGATTTGTTGCCGTTTTTAGCGGTGCTACCAATTGTGTTTTTGCGTCTATAGCGTTGGGATTAGAATTATTCGGAATGAAAGCAGGTTTATATGTTGGCCTTGCAAGTATAGCTGCTTATTTAACCTCAGGCCCCAACGGGATTTATAGTGCTAAATATAAAACAGGTGCGAAATACGTTTTATATTATTTAATAAATAAAAGTAGAAATCAATGATTGAAATTGTTCATGTTTCTAGTGATGCTGAATTAGATGGCATCCGATTATTACAAAGAGAAAATTTAAGAAAACTCATTGGAGAAACAGAAG
>CAJATB010000080.1 GCA_903944755.1 uncultured Bacteroidota bacterium | reverse complement strand
TATTCTTTCTACTATCTTAAGAATAATAACTCTCTATACTTAGGCAAAGTCCATAATTCATCATCTACTAATTGCTCTAATTTATCAACGTGGTAGCGGATTTTATCAAAGTATTGGGCTTTTACTTTTGCTTCGTAAGTGATTGCTTTTTCTCTTGAATCAACAATATTATTTGCTACTTTTCTGGCCTCTACCATTTGGTGTACATTGTCGTATACTTCTTGAATATGTGTGCTCACGTCCTTTAATAAAGTTAACTGTCCTTTATATAATTTTTCAGGTAATGCAGCTTCGCGTAACAAGTTTACATTTTTCAATAACTCATTTTGGTATTTAATGGCAGCAGGAATAATATGGTTAGTTGCTAAATCACCCATTACACGCGCTTCTATTTGAACCTTCTTAATATAAGTTTCTAATTCAATTTCGTAACGTGCTTCTAATTCACCATGTGTGTAAATGTTATTGTCCTTGAATAATTTTTTAGATTTTTCAGTAACCATAGCATCCAATGCAACAGGAGTTGTCTTTAAATTAGGTAGGCCTCTTTTTTCTGCTTCTTTATGCCATTCTTCACTATAGCCGTCTCCTTCAAATAAAATCTTTTTGCTAGCTACAATGTACTTTTGAATTACTTGCATAATCGCAATTTCTTTTTTGTCTCCCTTTTCAATTAAGGCATCTACTTCTTGTGAGAATTTCACTAAAGTATCAGCAATAATAGTATTTAATACAGTCATTGGGTGGCCGCAATTGGCAGTTGAACCAACAGCACGGAATTCAAATTTGTTACCGGTAAATGCAAAAGGGGAAGTTCTGTTACGATCGGTATTATCGATCATTAATTCAGGAATACTACGGTGTAAATCTAATTTTAAAATAGCTTCATCTTGTTCGTCAAATTTACCACCTACTCTTGTTTCCACATCGTTCAATACTTTAGTTAAGTATTCGCCAATGAAGACAGAAATTATTGCTGGAGGGGCTTCGTTCGCTCCTAAACGGAAATCGTTAGATGCAGAAGCTATAGAAGCTCGTAATATGTCAGCATAATCATGCACGGCTTTAATGGTGTTGACAAAAAATGTCAAAAACATTAAGTTGGTTTTTGGCGTTTTACCTGGTGCTAATAAATTAACGCCAGTATCGGTAGCCATGCTCCAGTTATTGTGCTTACCACTTCCGTTAATGCCTGCAAATGGTTTTTCGTGTAACAACACTACCAAACGATGACGTTTCGCAACGCGGGTCATTACATCCATAAGTAGGATATTATGATCCACTGCAATATTACATTCTTCAAAAATAGGTGCACACTCAAATTGAGCAGGCGCTACTTCATTATGTCTTGTTCTTAAAGGAATACCCAATTTGTAAGATTCGTTTTCGTAATCACGCATGAATGCATAAATTCTTTCTGGGATAGATCCGAAATAATGATCTTCTAATTGTTGTCCTTTTGCTGGAGCCGATCCAAATACGGTGCGTCCACATTGCACTAAATCGGGACGTGCATTTACTAATGCTTCGTCTATCACAAAATATTCTTGCTCCCAACCTAGGGTAGGAGTAACCTTAGTTACATTTTTATCAAAATAATTACATACAGTAACAGCAGCTTTATTCACGGCTTCCACTGCTTTCATAAGTGGTGCTTTGTAATCCAACGACTCTCCAGTGTAAGCAATGAATATAGTTGGTATACATAAAGTTTTTCCGTTTCCAATTTCAATAA
The DNA here is from genome assembly GCA_903944755.1 of uncultured Bacteroidota bacterium. GTDB lineage: Bacteria > Bacteroidota > Bacteroidia > Chitinophagales > Chitinophagaceae > Sediminibacterium. Next base: position 476 of record CAJATB010000080.1, on the reverse strand, counting down.
TGAAAGCAGGAGAAGAAGGGTCCCATGCAGAATAACCTCTTGCTTCAAAAGTTGCCCTTAATCCACCATTTGGAAATGAAGATGCATCGGGTTCTTGTTGTATTAATGCAGCGCCGTCAAATTCTTCTATTGCAGTACCATCGGCTTTTAAAGTAAAGAAAGAGTCATGCTTTTCAGCAGTTGCTCCACTTAATGGTTGAAACCAATGCGTGAAGTGAGTTACACCTTTGCTTTCAGCCCATGCACGAATGCCTGTTGCAATTTGATTGGCAACTGCACGGTCAATTCTTTTCGAACCTTTATTACTATTAACTAAACTCTTGTAAGCTTCATCGCTTAAAAACTCTCTAGCAGTTTTTAAAGTGAATACACTTTCGCCAAAAATTCCTGTTATTTTTGACCCACTTACATTTGGGGACGTTGGTTTATTATGACTTACATAATTAACCGCTTCTTTTCTTAATGACATATATAAT
>CAJATB010000079.1 GCA_903944755.1 uncultured Bacteroidota bacterium | reverse complement strand
TGGCAATGCAGGATTTGATGCAAAAGTGGCTGTAAATTCTTCCCTCAATTTAGACCTAACTGTAAACCCCGATTTCTCCCAAGTGGAAGTGGACCAACAAGTAAGTAACCTAACCCGTTTCGATATTTTTTTACCTGAAAAAAGAAATTTTTTCCTAGAAAACGCCGACTTGTTTGCCAATTTCGGCATTCCACCCGTGCGTCCTTTTTATTCCAGAACCATTGGACTAGATAAAGAAGGAAATCGGATTCCAATTTTATTTGGCGCAAGACTTTCTGGGAACTTAGGAGCGGGTACAAGGATTGGCGCAATGAATATGCAAACCGGCAGGCAGGGGAATTACTCACCAGAAAATTTTTCTGCGTTCACTTTGCATCAAAGAATTTTAAAGCGATCCGAAATCAAGGGCTATTTTTTAAATAGGGAAAATTTTATTAGTGAGGAGGAAGAAAAACGAAACCCTCTTGACCGCTATGGACGTAATGCAGGAGTTGCTTTCGAATACAGTAACGCCTCGGGAAGTTTTAGTTCATGGGCAACCTATCACCATTCCTTTAAAGCAAATTTGACAAGCGAAAATGCATATTACGAAGCGGGTATTTCGTCTAATACAAAACATTGGTCTAGTGTATTGGAATTAGGAAATGCAGGGAAAAACTATTATACCGACATGGGTTATGTCCAAAGAATTAGTAATTACGATGCTATAAAAGATACGACTGTACGTGTTGGATTTAAGAATATGTATGCAAATTTAGCCTATACCAACTTGCCTCCAGCCGGAAAAATTGGAAAGCTTCAATTCCAAATTGAGGACTTTTTGGTGATAAACCCAGACAATAGTTTTAATGAAAATAATGCATCTTTTAGTATTTCAAGCGACTTTAAAAATACTTCAAGTTTTAAAACAAGCTTATCTGTAAACGCGGTTTCGTTATTATACCCCATATCGTTTACAAATGGCACCCCACTGCCCGCAAAAACATACCAATACAACCAATTTGGTTTATTCTACATGTCAGATAGCCGAAAGGAATTAGGTTGGTTTGCTGAATTAAGTGCTGGGCAATTTTATAATGGGCATATTCAAAGTGCAGCTGGTGGAATTACTTGGAGGAACCAACCCCATTTAAATATTAGAATGCGCGCCGAGTTAAATAGCATTAAGCTTCCTGGCAGTTACGGGTCCACTAATTTACTACTCATTGCGCCTCGCGTGGAATACAATTTTAGTACACAATTATTTTGGACTACTTTTATACAGTACAATACACAGAGTAATAATTTTAATATTAATAGTCGTTTACAATACAGGTATAAGCCAATGAGCGATTTTTTCTTAGTGTATACCGATAACTATTTTACCGACCCCTTATTTAAAAATAAGAATAGGGCCATCATATTTAAGTTTAGCTATTGGTTTAATTTATAACATCCAATTTTATGAAGCAATCATTTGTCATTTCTGGACAATACATAGATATTTTAGCAAAAAATATATTTCCTGCACAAGTAACAATTGAAGACGGATTTATTATAAGTATTGAGCCTTGTGCTACTGCTAGGGGTGAATATTTATTGCCCGGCTTTATTGACAGCCATGTACATATTGAAAGTAGTATGTTAATTCCAAGTGCTTTTGCAAGGTTAGCAGTCACCCATGGCACCATTGGCACTATTAGCGATCCACATGAAATTGCAAATGTTTGCGGAGTAGACGGCGTACATTATATGATTCAAAATGGGAAGCAAGTGTACTTTCATTTTTTCTTTGGTGCACCAAGTTGCGTGCCAGCTACTGAATTTGAAACAGCAGGCGCAGCTATTCGAAGTGATGAAGTTGAAAAACTACTTTCAAACCCTGATATATACTACTTAAGTGAAATGATGAACTTCCCTGGTGTTTTATTTAAGGACGAAGAAGTACTTAAAAAAATTGCGGCAGCATATAAATTTGGCAAGCCTGTTGACGGACATGCTCCAGGTTTAAGAGGCGCTCAAGCAAAGCAATATATTGAAGCAGGTATTAGCACCGACCACGAATGCTTCACAAAGGAAGAAGCCTTAGACAAATTAAAATATGGCATGAAAATTTTAATTAGGGAAGGTAGTGCAGCGAAAAACTTTGAAGCCTTATACGAATTAATAGACGAGCATGCTAGTATGACAATGTTATGCAGTGACGACAAGCATCCCGACAGCTTACTTGAAGGACATATTAATAAACTATGTGCGCGCGCTGTAGCAAAAGGCCTTGACGTTTTTAATGTTTTAAGAGCTGCTTGTGTTAATCCGGTAAACCACTATAAACTACCTACAGGTTTATTGAAAGTAGGTGACCCTGCCAACTTTATTGTGGTAAAAGATTTAACCTCATTTGATGTTGCACAAACTTATATTAATGGTGAATTAGTTGCCGAAAATGGAAAGTCCTACATAAAAAATATTTCAGCAGACGCGATTAACCAATTTGATGCTGCTTTTATAACTGAGAAAGATATACAAATTGAAGCAGTCCATTATCCAAGCAAGGACAACCTGATTCCTGTGATTGAAGCAATTGACGAACAGCTAATCACCAACTGTTTATGGGAAACACCTAGTATAGAAGCAGGATTTTTGAAGTCAAATATAGAAAGGGATATTTTAAAAATAGTCGTTTATAATAGGTATCATAAATCAGCCCCAAAAGTGGCTTTTATAAAGCACTTTGGATTCAAGCATGGCGCAATAGCTTCTACCGTTGCACACGATAGTCACAATATTATAGCTTTAGGTGTAAATGACACTGAAATAGTGAATGCCATTAATTTAGTAATTAAGGAAAAAGGAGGCATTAGTTGCGTAAAGGAGGGGGTAGATAAAGTGCTAGGCTTGCCAGTTGCGGGATTAATGAGTCTTCAGGATCCCTATGAAGTGGCAACCCAATATACTGCCATAGACAAGATGGCCAAATCGCTTGGAAGCAAGCTAGGTGCTCCTTTCATGACCTTAAGTTTTATGGCATTACTGGTAATTCCGCACTTAAAATTAAGCGATAAAGGCCTGTTTGATGGAGATCAGTTTAAATTATTTTAATATTGTCGAGAAGAAACTTAGTTTTGAAAAAAAACACCAAGGCATGGTACATCATTTAAGTAATAACCACAGTTTACTGACTAACTGGATTTCTGAATTAAGAAACATAACTGTTCATAATGACAGGATGCGTTTTAGAAGAAATTTGGAAAGAATTGGCGAAGTGATTGCTTATGAAATGAGTAAAGAAATGCCCCATAAAGTGGTGCCAATTACTACCCCACTTGGCATTCACCAATCAAAACTACTTGCAGAACAGCCTGTACTAGCAACTATATTAAGAGCAGGCCTTCCCTTGCACCAAGGCATGTTGAATTATTTTGACAAAGCCGACAACGCCTTTATTTCAGCTTATAGAAAGCACCACGATGACGGCAGTTTTGAGATAAGTGTTGAATATTTAAGTTGCCCCGATTTGAACGACCGTATACTTATTGTTTGTGACCCTATGCTTGCAACTGGTGCATCTTTAGTACAAACTATTCAAGCTATTACCAAAACACAGAAACCTAAAGAAATTCATATTGCAGTAGCCATTGCGAGTGTCGAAGGCATTAAAACAGTACAAGCCGCATTAGGTGGTGACATCCCAATTTGGTGTGGTGATATTGACGAAACATTAAACGACCATAGCTATATCATACCTGGCCTAGGCGATGCGGGTGATTTAGCCTTTGGAACCAAAATGCAATCCTAAAATAGGACTTCGTATCTTTACAGCAAAACAAATCACTTGCTAAAAGAATTGATTTTATCTATACGGGCCTATTTTATGGCACATCGCTTTATCATGCAACACAAGTTGTGGAAGTGGATGGTTGTGCCAGGCATTGTATACGCATTCCTTTTTGTAGAGGGCATGAACTATTTTAGTCAATCATCTAGTTTTTTTATTGAATGGATCATTTTAAAAACCGGTTTAAAATCATGGGTCGACAACTTAAGTAGTGACCTTATTGGTTTCTTTATAACCATGGGGAGCTTTTGGCTTTGGTTTACCTTACTGTTATTTTATTTTGCATTATTCAAATACCTATTCCTGATTTTATTTGCTCCCTTCTTTTCCTATTTACACATGCATATTGAAGCCATACAAAAAAAAGAAGTGTTTGTGTTTAATACGGCAATCTATAAAAAATTAATATTTAGGGCAATACGGCTTAACCTTACCAATTTACTTTGGCAAACAGTATATTTAATTCCCATTGTACTTATTTGTACACTACCTATAGTAGGATGGTTCACGCCCATACTAACCATTTTAATGGAATGTTATTTTTATGGTTACGCCATGTTAGATTATGGATTAGCTACAGAAAACAGAAGTAGGATTGCTGCATCAGCCTATGTAAGTAACCACAAAGGATTACCAATAGGCAATGGGCTTTTGTTTTACATGATACATTTAATTCCTATTATTGGATGGATGACAGCTCCTTTTTACGCTTTAATAGCGGCGCATTTAAATACACAAGAAGTTAAAGACAATATTGAATGAATTTAGGAAAAGTATATTTATTACCCATGCTATTGCATGAGGAAGGATGGGAAGCATTACCAGCTGACACCAAAAAATGGATCCAACAATGTGATGCTTTTTTTGTTGAAAACGAAAAAACTACAAGACGTTATTTTAAAAAGCTGTGGAAAGAAATGATCATTGATAATTATATATGGCACCCTATACATAAAGTTGAAGCTGATCAAATTCAAGCCTTTACAAAGCTATTAAAGGAGGGGAAAAATATTGGGATCGTATCTGAAGCAGGATGCGCTGGCATAGCCGACCCTGGTCAAATATTGGTGGCTGCTGCTCAGTACCTAGGTGCCATTGTAAAACCCTACGCCGGACCGTCTTCCTTGTTATTGGCACTTATGGCTAGTGGAATGAACGGGCAACTATTTCAGTTTCATGGTTATTTACCTATCGACTCCGCTGAAAGAAGTAAAAAAATACAATTATTAGACGCAGATGTTAGGCAAAGAAACTGTACTCAGTTATTTATTGAAACCCCTTATCGAAATAATCAACTATTAGAAGCGCTAATACAGCATTGCAACCCCACTACTAAATTGTGTATTGGAGTGGATATTACTGCACCTGGGGAATGGATTAAGACTGCACCAATTAGTTACTGGAAACAAAACAAACCCGAGCTTCATAAGAAATTGGCTGTTTTTTTATTAGGCAGTTAAGTATTTACCGAAATATTTTTACACGTAGGATTGGGTATACTGCCTGATGGAAAAGACAAATGCTCATTGGAGAGCAGCGCATCCCTTAGTATTTATATCAGGCTACTTGTGCATAGGCGTGTTAATTGCTGAAGCAATCAATACTAGCATAATAGGCATTGACGCCAATATTGGACTACTAATTTTAGGCATCAGTATCCCGTTATTGTTTGCCGCAACTATTTCTAAATTTTCTACTCCTATTAAAAGTGCAGTACATACAGCATGTTTAATTTCATGGGGATTTGCTATTTTCTTCCTGACAAGAAATGAGAATATCTTTAAAATACCGTACCCTATTTATTTTATTGAACAATGCAGGAATTTAGTTGTTCAAAAAATAAGCGAAACTATCCTGAATACTGAGGCGAATGGATTTGCTCAAGCTTTATTATTAGGGGTAAAATCAACTATTAACAAAGAACTATTATCGGCATACAACCAGCTAGGCATTATTCACATTATTGCTATCAGTGGAATGCATTTAGAAATTATTTTTAAAAACTTAACCCGGATTACTAAATGGCTCCCAAGAAAAAAATATTTTTTACAAATAGAACTGATTTTAGTTTTATTAGGTGTTTGGACTTATGCACTAATGGCATTCGCTAGTCCTTCAATTTTACGAGCAAGTATTTTTTTTAGTATCTACTTTATTGGGAAATATTTTAACCAATCGGTATTTGTGCTAAATTTTATTGCAGCTGGTGTATTGACTATATTATTGTTTGACATAAAACACTTGCACCATATTGGCTTGCAGCTATCCTATGCCGCAGTAATCGGGATCCGACTTTTTCATCCCCTTTTTAATAAAATGTTACCTATGGAAAACCCAATACTAGCATTTCTTTGGAGCAATTTCTCAGTTACCCTATCCGCACAACTCACTACTTTTCCATTACTTGCTTATCAGTTTCAACAAGTATCCACCATGGTACTCCTAAGTAATTTCGTGATGGTTCCCTTAAGCAATGTATTATTATACGGCTTGGCCATTTTAATAGTAGTGCCAAATTGGTATGGCCTAGCTGGATATTTAGGGTACTTAATAGAAAGGTATATATTATGTGTAAATTGGACGATTCACACTGTGTATACAAAGTCTATTTCTAAAATGGCTTTTGTGGTATTTTCAAAATATACAGTAATGGCCTATTATTCATGCCTGTTCTTACTTTACTTATGGATGTTTTATAAAAAAGTAAACTACCTGAAATACGCGATCTGGTTATTGAGCCTATTATTCATTATAAAGTTATTCAGCAAAAGCTGATTATTGTGGAAAATCTGACCAAATCAGCTAATCAGAAGGGCTTACCTTTGACTATGGAAAAGAAAATCAAATCAGCCTTAATTTCCGTTTTTTACAAAGACGGACTCGAACCTTTAGCAAAAACATTACAAGCCCTTAATATCTCCATTTATTCTACTGGTGGTACGCAGAAATTTTTAGAAGACTTAGGGATCCCCTGTATTGGCGTTGAGACAGTAACAGGCTATCCTTCTATCCTCGGAGGCCGTGTTAAAACATTACACCCTTCCGTTTTCGGCGGTATTTTAGGTAGAAGATATGAGGAACAGGATTTGAAAGAAATGGCACAATATAATATACCTGAATTGGATTTAGTAATTGTTGATTTATACCCATTTGAAGAAACTTTACGCAATACAACAGAAGAGAAAGCAATTATAGAGAAAATTGATATTGGTGGGCCTTCTATGATAAGGGCTGCAGCAAAAAATTTCCGTGACTTGGTAGTACTTTCTGCAAAAGACGACTATTCAAAATTGAATCAGCTATTACTTGACCAAAGCGGTACTACAACGCTGGACCAACGAAAAGCATTTGCAGCTAAAGCCTTTGAGGTAGTGATGCATTACGATATTGCAATTAATAACTACTTCAATCCTGCAACTGGCAAGGTTTTACGATATGGCGAAAACCCACACCAAGTAGCTACCTATTACGGTAATTTAGAAAATTGGTTTACCCAATTAAACGGAAAAGAATTATCTTATAATAACTTGGTAGACGTAGATGCTGCTATTGCATTAATTGCCGAATTGCCTTCTATTAGCTTTGCAATTATCAAGCATACAAACGTATGTGGAGTTGCACAAAGAAGCACGGTGCTTGAAAGCTGGCAAGCAGCTTTAGCAGGGGATCCAGAAAGTGCTTTTGGTGGAGTATTAGTGACCAATGGGAAAGTAGATGTAGCAACAGCAGAAGCTATACAAGAAATATTTTTTGAAGTATTAATTGCCCCGGCTTTTGACGCAGACGCCTTAGTGATATTGACAAGCAAAAAAAATAGAATTTTATTAGAAAGTAAACCAGGAATGACTTTCAATGCAACACAACAGAAATCTATTTTAAATGGCACATTGGAACAAGGACTAGATACTGGTAATTATACAAACTGGGATGAAGTAGGAGGCAGAACTTGCACTAGTTCAGAGAAAGAAGATTTAGTATTCGGAAATATTATTTGCAAGCATTTAAAGAGCAACGCAATTGCCCTAATTAAAAATAAGCAACTTGTTGGAAAGGGTTGCGGTCAAACAAGCAGAGTGGATGCATTAAGGCACGCCATCGAAAAAGCCAAACAATTCAAATTCGAATTGAAGGGGGCAACCCTTGCTTCTGATGCATTTTTCCCATTTGACGATTGCGTAAAAATCGCACACGAAGAAGGTATTGAAGCATATATCCAACCAGGAGGATCGGTTAGGGATAAGGATAGTATCGCTTATTGTGTTGAACATAAATTAGCAATGGTAATGACTCAACTAAGACATTTCAAACACTAATTACTAAAATTTATAAATGTCTAATCAAAGAAAAGCATATGGTGCACTTGCAATAACAAGTATAGTTTGGGGAACTACTTGGGTTGCAAGTAAAATAGGGATTAACCATATGCCTGCTTTTGAATTGGCTAGTATTCGTCAATTTTTAGGTGGCATTATTTATGTGACTTTTTTTTTAATTAAAGGGGAAGGGCTGCCAACTTGGAAACAATTCCTTTGGTTAGTACCTATGGCGCTGTTAATGTTTGTTTCGTCAAATGGGATCGCGACATATGGATTACAGTTTATCACAAGTGGCTTAGCTGCACTCATTGCGGCACTCTATCCTATATCCGTAGTACTAATTGAACGCTATTATTATAAAGCAATAAAAATTACCCCTCAAACGGCTTTAGGATTATTCTTAGGACTATTGGGTATTGGTTTTATATTTTACAAGGATAGTTTACAAGTGCATGGCAGTAATTATTTATTAGGTGTAGCACTTTCCCTATTTGCAATGATTACATGGAGTGTAGGATCTATAATTATAGCAAGAACTAAAACTACCATCAATGCTTACTATTCAATAGGTTGGCAAATGTTAATTAGCGCGGCTATAATGACTGGTTTTACTTTATTTACAGGAGACTATATTCCACTAAATGAAATTCCCGCTGTATCCTGGGGGGTTATTATATACATGGTTATTGGAGGTTCTGTATTTGCATTCATCTCGTTCATTTACAGTATGAAACATTTGCATCCAGCAATAGCATCCCTTTATGCTTATATTAACCCTATCGTAGCAATTTGGGTTGGGTCATTGTTGTTAAGGGAATCAATGTCTATAAACAGTATAGTAGGCACCATTGTAACATTAGTAGGTGTTTACTTGGTAAACCGAAGCCTGAAAAAACAAAAAGATCCTGTCGAAGCAATTACAGATGCCGATGGCATGTAGGGCTTATTTTTTATGCGACTCCTTCCAAAGTTCATTAAAAGTTTTTTTAGGAAATATAATCGGAGCCCTTTGATTACTCCAGCCCTTTAACATTTTGTTTACTACCCAATTTTTTATGGGTGCCGTTCCTTGATTCATTAAACGCCTATTTAATGAAGCTTGTTTCCAAATTTTCCAGGCAAATTTTTCAGAAAAATTATTTTCTCCTGCAACTACAGATGCTCTCCTATTCTCTAATAAAAGTTCATGTAGGTTAATACTTACAGGACATACTTCGGTACAGTTACCACATAAACTTGATGCAAAACTTAAATGGCTAAAATCATGCATACCCCTTAAATGAGGAGTAATAACACTTCCAATAGGTCCACTATATGTAGTTTCATATGCATGACCTCCAATATTCTTATAAACAGGACAAGCATTCAAACAAGCTCCACAACGAATACAATATAAAGCCTCTCTACTTTTGGCATCTGCTAATAATTCAGTCCGACCATTATCTAACAATATCACATACATTTCTTCGGGACCATCAGACTCGTCTTTTTGTTTAGGGCCAGTAATAATACTATTGTAAACAGTTACTTGCTGACCAGTTCCAAAAGTAGATAACAAAGGCCAAAACAAGCCAAGATCATTAATTGATGGGAGTACTTTTTCAAGTCCTACAATCACTACATGTGTTTTAGGCCAGGCAGCTGAAAGCCTTGCATTACCTTCATTTTCAGTTAATGCTATCCCACCAATATCAGACAAAATAAAGTTGGCACCAGTAACACCTATTTCTGCTTGAACATATTTATCTCGTAAATTTTTTCTTGCAACTAACGTTAATTGCTCTGGCGTTAAATTAATGTCTGTTCCTAAATGTTCGGCAAATAATTTTGCAACATCTTCCTTGCTTTTGTGCATAGCTGGCGTTACAATATGATAAGGCGCTTCTCCATCCATTTGTTGAATATATTCCCCTAAGTCAGTTTCAACACTCTCTACGCCAATAGATTCAAGGTAGGTATTAAGGTGAATTTCCTCCGTCACCATACTTTTACTCTTTACAATAGTTTTGCATTTCTTTTCAGCGCATAGTTCACCAATAAAATTTAATGCTTGCTCACTATCTTCTGCCCAAAAAACCTTGGCACCTCTTTTTGTAATTTGTTCCTCAAATTGCGTCAAGTATAAGTCTAGGTGCTCAATGGCCTCCCATTTTCTATTTTTCGACAATTGCCTTACCCTGTTTAAATCCGTAAACTGCGCTTTACCTTTTGGCACAACGGCATTGTACTTACCTATATTGAAATTAATTTTTCTTCGGTGATCAAGGTCTGATACTTTATCACTGGTTTTTGACAAAAAAGATTCGGCGTAAATGCTAGACATAGTTAACTACAATTTTTTCTTTAAATGCTCCGCAGTTGCATCCAAGGTATTATAAAACTCCTCCCCATATTTTCTAATGATAGACTCCTTTAAAAATTGATACGCTGGTACTTTCAATTTCACACCTAATGAACATGCAGCTTGACACAAATCCTCTCTTGGCTCATAGTTCATGTATTCAACTTCGGGGTCCGATTTGCTCTTGGTAATTTTAATTGGAAATAAATGACAACTGATTGGTTTTTTCCAAGGAATTTTTCCATCATTATATGCTTGCTCAAATGCGCATTTTATAATTCCCTTTTCATCCTTAAAACCATAAGCGCAAATTTGGCCATTCAAAGTAGGTGTCACCCATCCAAATTCACGATCATATAAAAACTGTCCTACCTGCTTAACTTCTTTAATACCTTCCTTTGTCATATAAGGTTCTACTACATCGTAAAATTGTTTGATATACTCTTTTTCCTGGTTTTCAAGAGGCGCCCCTGCATCACCATCCTCACAACAGCCTCCTTTGCACTTAGTTAAGTCACATACAAACTGCTCTTCAACCACCTGGTCACTCACTAGCACAGAATCAATAATAATCATAGTAAAATTTATACGGTAAAGATATAATTATTTCCAACGAAACGAATTTACTAATTGTGTCAAGTCTTTAAAAATAAAATCGTTCACAGGCGCCAAGGAATCCTCGTTTGGTATGGTATTAAAATACAAAGCACCCCTAAAAAAGTGCGTTGCTGAATCGGATAAAAAGAACTGATAACTAGTTGCGACGTTCCCCCCTATATGAAAAAACACGCCATTAACCCCATTAACAGTAGTAAACACCGAGTCGGTAATAAAGCTAGCTTTATTGTTATGGTTGTTAACAAAAGTATAGGCGTCCCTCACTAGGGTATCGAATTGCCTAGGTTGTACTTGTCTATAGCTAATATAAATGGTTGCATTTTGACCTGGGAAATTAATATTTAACCAAGCATCTCCTTTTTTAGAAACGCCAAAATAGTTAACCTCTTTATTGATTGTCGCATAGGTTGGATATTCAAATGTATAGGGATACCCTGGTTCATTAAATAGCTGATAGCTTTTCTGTGGCAAATCAATTACAGCATACCCCTTGGACTTTGGTGTATAGGGTTCATTACAAGCAGCTATCAGGGTAAAACTGCCAACAAAAAGTACAAAAACAAATTTATACATTATCAGCGTTTTGTAAGGGCTGTGGTGTAATAATCAATTGAATTTTATGAATCCTGTTTTTTTGAATTTCCATAACAGTAAAACTAAACTGCTTGTATTTCACCACTTGTTGTAAGGCAGGAAACTCACCAACTAGTTCCAAGAATAAGCCCGCAATGGTATCACTTTCACCTTTTACACCATCAAATAAATTAGAAGGCAAGTCGATAAAATTACACAAATCAATGATCGCTGTTTTCCCCTCAACGATATAATGAAATTCATCTATTTTCTTTATCATTGACTCTTCATCATCAAACTCGTCTTTAATATCTCCCACAATTTCTTCCAAAATATCTTCTAAAGTTATAATGCCACTTGTGCCTCCAAATTCATCCACTACCACTGCAAAGTGTATTCGTTTTAATTGAAATTCTTTTAACAAATCTTCTATCATTTTTTGTTCATGTACAAAAAAGGTTGGCCTTATAATGGGCTTCCAATTATAGCTAGCATCTTCGTGAATATGTGGCAATATATCTTTAGTATGTATTATGCCTACAACAGTATCAAGATCCTCTTTATATACCGGAAACCTACTATAATTATGCTCTTTAATATGATCTAACAATTCATTGAAGCTAATTTCCTCGTCAACGCCATATACATCTAGTCTAGTTTTCATTATTTGCTTCACCGAAATATTCCCAAATTTTACAATACCTTTTAGGATTTTCTTTTCATTGGCTTGATGATAAGGCGAGGTAGTAAGTTCAATTGCGTGATCTAATTCCTCCATGCTGTAAGAAGCACCCTGGTTTTTTTTTGCTAACCTATTTTCGATAATATCAGTATACTTAACCATCAAATTACTTGGCCTAGAAAAGATAAAATAGATGGCTTGTATAATTATTCCAAAATCTTGAGCAAAACGAATATTATTTTGCGTCGCCATTACTTTAGGCAAAATTTCACCAAAGAATAATAATAATAAGGTGACTGCAACGACCTTAATAATAAACTCAAAACCAGGAATAGCTATTTGATCAAAAACAAATAAATGATCAATTAAAATATTTGCAACTAGAATAACGCAAATATTTATAAAGCTATTCGCAATTAACATAGAAGTCAATAACTTTTTTGGTTGTTCCAATAAAGTAACTATCCTTTTTAAGGGCTTGTATTGTTTTGTTTTTAAAACTTGAATGTCCTTGTAGGATAAAGAGAAGAAAGCTACTTCCGATCCCGCAATGGAGAAAGAAAGAAAAAGCAAGACGCACATTAAAAATAATAGACCAGTGTCCTGCTGCATTGAATTATTAATGGCAGCAGCTAAAAAATAAAAGCTACTCGAGTGGTATTCCAAAATCAACTGTTTTGTTATAGTTGCAAGGTACCAATTAATAAAGAAATAGCAAGCGTAGTAGGTTAAGTCGATTAAGGCTTTTTAGCCCTTATTATTGTTTTTTTAAGCCTGTTTCTTGTAAGTACTGATTAATTATTTTAGGGAATGCATACTTTTTCAAATCGGCCTGTTTTACCCAGAATGCCTTAGCAAATACCTTAGGAATAGATTTAAGTTCCGTTAAGAAAAATCGAGATTCAATTAATTGGTGCGTTAATTGCTGACGATACACGGGCGTAACATTTTGCACTAAAGTATCCCCTTTCCCGATGGCCAATTGATTGTCAAGCACTTCTTCAAAATAATTCGCTGATGCTACTATATTTTTTTCGTTTTCAACTAAATAAAACTGATATAAGTCTTGCCAAATATCCCCAGCACTCCTTTTTTGGATTAAAAATTGGCCCTTATTACGAAATACAAAAAAGTCTAAATACCTTTTCTGCTTGGTTATTATTTTTAATTTTACGGGCAGTTGATTTACCTGATTAAGCTGAAATGCCTTGCATTTATTTTGCATTACGCAGGCTGCACACAAAGGTGCTATTGGTTTACAAACAGTTGCTCCAAAATCCATTAACGCTTGATTATACAAACCAGGAGTTTTTTTGGATAGATTATCTTTTGCAATTTTATTGAAAGCAACTAGCCCTTCTTTTGAATCAATTGGTGTATGTATTCCGTAAAAGCGAGCAAATACCCTAAATACATTCCCGTCAACTACTGCGTAGGGTAAATTATATGCAAATGAAGCAATAGCCGCCGCAGTATAAGGACCAATTCCTTTTAATAATAATAACTGTTCATAGATACTTGGAAAAACGCCATTAAATTCATGCACAATTTGCCTTGCCGTAAACAATAAATTTCTGCACCTATTATAATAACCTAAGCCCTCCCATAGTTTTAATACTTTTTCGTCTTTTGCCCGCGCTAATTGTTGTATGGTGGGGAAGGTTTTTACGAATTTTTCATAGTAAGCCCAGCCTTGTTCTACCCTAGTTTGTTGTAGAATAATTTCACTTAGCCATATTTTATAGGGATCTTTTTCCCCTTTCCAGGGCATAGGCCGATAATTCGTACTTGAATTCCACTTTATAAGTAAGGAGGTGAATGGTGTTGGCATTGGGACAAAAATGGTGAAAAAAGGGCAAAC
>CAJATB010000078.1 GCA_903944755.1 uncultured Bacteroidota bacterium | reverse complement strand
TAAGTATTGGGTAAGAAATTTGCTTTTAAAATAATTTTATGTGCAGCAATCCCCTTTTCAATAAATAGCTGTTTGGTAAATTCATTTAGTACTATAAAGCAATCTACTTTATTTGTCCAAGTACCAATAGCATCGTTAAATCGAATACTAAAGGCTAAAGTAAAACTTGCTATCCATGAATTTTTAAAACATTTATTTTTAATGCCATGCTTAAAACTATTGCCTTGTTTACATTCAAAGCAATTTTGGTTGTTTCTAAAAAAATTAGCACTTAAGCAAAATAGCCTGTAATTATGAATGGTCATTACGGTTTTGGCGCCTGCTAATTTAGCTGCCCAAAATACCGAAGGGGAAGCGGTGTAAAAAATATTGTGAGCATGCACTGTTTTAATACGGTTGCGCTTTATAAAGTAAATAAGCTGAAGAAAGGAAAAGAAATTAAAAATTGTATTTAAGGGTGCGCGTATTGATTTAATACTAATATTTTCAAAAGTGGCATTTGAATATTCCTTGTAGTAAACCTTAAAGCCGCTTTGTTGTAAACTTTCCATTTCGGCGGCCACAACTGTTTCTTCCCCACCTTTATATAGGTAGGTGTTGTGTAGTAATAAAACAGAAGGCTTATTTAATTGCATAATTGTAAAGGAATAGCTTGCAAATTAAACGAATTTATTGAGCTGCTCGCTCAAATACATGTATTAGTTCACGTGCAGTGCGCTCCCAACCAAACATAGTCAAACGTTTATGCCCCTTGGCTATTAACTCGGTTCTTAAAGTAGGATTATTTAACACTAGTTGCATTTTGTCGCAAATAGCTTGCTCGTTTAAAGGGTCAAAACTAATAACAGCGTCACCCCCAATTTCGGGAAGGCAAGAATTGTCCGCTACTAAAACAGGGATATTGGCTTTAAAAGCTTCTAAAACGGGGATGCCAAATCCTTCGTTTAGGGAAGGGAAAACGTACATATATGCATGCTTATAGGTAGTTAATAATTGCGTATCGGTAAGGTATCCGGTTAAAACAACCTGCTCCTGTAATTGTAGTTCTTGGATAAGTGCAATTACTTTTTTTGTGCAATCCGATTCGTTGCGACCAGTGCCCTTACCCGCTAAAACAAGTTTAAGCTTTGCGTTTTCACCACCTAATTGCAGTAATAAATTAAAAGCCTTAATTAGGGTTAAAATATTTTTTCGCATTTCCATAACGCCAACATGAAAAATATATTTTGAATGAATAAAGCCGGCAAGTAAAGGGTCGTTACTATTGGCAATAGTATTTTCCAAGCTTTTTGGTGCTTCGTAAATACGCACTAATTTATTAGTTGGAATTCCTGCTAAAGCGTTTACTTTTTGTAAGGCGTAGTTGGAAGGGGTAATAATAAAACTTGATTTCCGCGCTGCCGGCATCGCAAGGTATTTATGTAAAATAAACCAGTATTTATTATAATGTTCGGGGTTCTCGAAAAAAAATGCATCATGAAAAACTTGCACTGTTTTAAATCCCATATGAAAATAAGGGACAAAATAATCGGTACAAAAAACAATATGGCAACCTCGGCCCCATGCATATATAGGAAGCAATACTTGTTTCCATGTTTGGAAAAGCAAATGCTGCATAAGTAATACTATTTTATTGCGGCTGGTGACTACGGGGAATGGACTAGAAAAGTAAACGAATTTAACACTGCTGCTCGAGGTGTTTTTTTCTATAGCCTTAAATTGGGTATACAATTCTGCCAAGAAAGTTTTTTGACCAGTTGCAGCCACTTTTAAATCACTAATATCAACTCCAACTAAAATACTATTTCTCATGAATGCTAATAAGGTTTATTAAATAGCCGGTAAAAAACCAGCTAACATAACTAATGTATAAATAGGATTCTGCTTCGGAAGTAAGTGTAGGAATAATTAAGCCAATTTTTGTTAGAAGTAAAAACAAAGCCAATTTGCGCAGCTTTCCCTTTTTATTGTTAAAAACATAAACTGTTTTAAAAATGGTGTACACGTACATCCATGCATATAAAATTAAAGGAATAATACCCACCTGAATGCCAATAATTAGTAATTCATTTTCCCCGCCAAGTGATTCTCCAAAAGTGTTAGCTACATTACCCGAACTGCCAAGGCCAATACCTAAAGGGTTTGCCATTAAGCTTTCAATACCTTCGGTCCAGGCAAGAATATGCGATAAGCTAGACGAGTTGGAGAAAGTAATGGTGTTAAATGCGAAATCATAAATATCTCCCTTTATATAAAACAAGAATAAAATAACAACTGCAAAAAAACCATAATGAATCCATTTTAATAATTGCAAGCGTAAAGTAATAAGCGCATAAAAGTAAATGACTAAAAAGTAGCTAACAAGGGAAGCGCGTGAAACTGCAAATAAAACAGAAACTAAAGTGGCTAATAAGGCAGTAAGTAAAAATTTATTTAGCACAATTTTATTATTATCCTTTGTCGCTAAAGCGCCAATGGCTGCAATACTTAAAATAGTTGAAGCAGCATGTTCCAAAGGCATTGAAAAAAAACTAGCAAAACGCTTTAGTCCATTTTCGGCTTCAAAAGTCCATGTTAAACCATAGTGTCCGCCATCGGGCTGGTTGTAATAGTGCCAAACAAAATTAGCATAACCGGTAAGGGTTTGTAAATGCCTGTCCATAAACCATTCTATAAAAGTTACTGCACCAGCACCTATAGCCACTAGTCCAATATAAGACAAGTACTTATTTGCATTAATTTTTTTATAAGGCATTAACCTGCCCGCAAAGTAAACGAAACAAAAAAAGGTGATACTCTTGGTGGCAACTAGTTTTTGGTACAAGTTTAAAGGGCCAACAGGAAGTATATTATATAGGAAAACAAAAAACAAATAGGCCAATACTAATTTGTCAAAAAAATGCCATTTAATTTTTTGCTTAAGTCGTACAATTAATAGTGCCAAAGTTACAAGTACAATAAATTCTTTTGAATATTGTAAAAGGGGAACAATACTGCCTAGTCCAATTAGTAATGAAACCGACAAGGCGGTAACATAAATAGGTAGGCAAACAATAATAAAAGTAAGTAGGGCTTCTTCTTTATTTTTAAAGATATTATTTAGCGCATACATAAAAACGCCTATAAAAATAAGAGAGAATAGAAACATGAATACAGTTGTTCACCCAAAAATAAGGATTAATCCTTCTTAAACAGAATACTATATAAATAACCCACCCATTTTCTGACATAGTGAATAGGTTGGTAGTCGGTACCTAAGCAAATATAATTATGTAAAGGCGAATGACGATACCCGCGAATATGGCCGTTCCCATAAAATACGGTAAGCTTTTTATTCATTGCAGCAGCTAAAGTTGCAGTACCGGTGGTTAGGCAGTAAATTTTATTGACCGAGGCCAGTAAATCACAAAATTCAAAAAGGTTTTTACATGCAAAAGCTTCAAAAAGCTGTGCGGTATGAATAGGCAAATAACGTTTACCTAAGTATTTCATTTGGTAATGTACTATAATATTGTGTTGCACAAAGTAGGCTTCCATTAAGCGTCCGCTAATTAAATCACCAGTGTAGGATTGGTAATTTGGGTCGTATAAATTTATATGTGCTAAACTAGGGTTAATAGTAGGCTTGTAATAAATTTCAGGTTCATGCATTCTAATACCATCGTCTAGCCCATATGCAAGCATAATGGAATCAAGCATATTTTGTTGTTCATTATAATAGGTTGAAAATTTAAAAATGCCTTTTTGGTTGGTAAAGCCATCCACAAACGGGTTTAGTTCCCACACTAATTTTTTATAATCGGGATTGCGAAAATAGGAGTGTGCTGAAATAAGCACTTTGTCATAGCCACCGTGCTGCTTGGCTATACGGGGCAAGTGACTATAAAACAAGTGGTCGCCTAGGCCACCCTTTCTAATATCAATGATTAAAATCTTTTGATCCATTTGTTTTTGAAGGCTTTTTCGAAAGCCCATTTTTTTTGAAAGTATAATTTATGGTCTAAAGATAAGAAAGCATCAAGTATTAATTGATCATCTAGGTTTAATTGTGCTTGGTATTTATGTTTAAATTCCTTAGCTAGTGCTAATTCATTTTGTAAATAACTTGAATTTAATAAGGTTTTTTTAATATGATTGAATGCATTCAAAAATCTGTTTCTTTTTGTAAATTTTTGTAAGGATGCATTATTGTTGTGTAATCGATATTTAACTAGCGGGGTGTTAATGAAATATATTTTACCTATACTAAAGCCCAGCAGCGATAACCAAGCATCATGGTAAAAAAATGTACTGTCAGGAGTAGATAAAAACTCAGTGCGCATGGGTGCGTTTATAAAAATAGTACATCCTAATAATAAAGATCCAAATAAAGCGGTGTCAAAACAATGCTCAAATTTATCAAGGCCCATTTGGTTGTAAAAGGAATTATTCAAGGTTGCTCCCTTTTCGTTAATAAATGTTAGGTCACTATACACTAAACAAGGTGTAGCTGAATTTGAAGGTTTTGTTTCTAATTGCAAGATGGCTTCCAAATTGGCAGCAAGTTTGTTGGGTAACCAAATATCATCTTGGTCCGAAAATGCGATATAATTATTCGAATTTGCTAAGGATGCTCCAAGTTTAAAATTAGCCAAAATGCCCAAATTTGTGTTATTCAGTATCAGTTTTATTTGATTATTGGCCTCAAATTTTTTAAGTAGCTGGATGGTGCCGTCGGTAGAACCGTCATCGCAAACAATGATCTCATTAGGTTTAATGGATTGCGCTATAATTGAATTAAGTTGTTCTTCAATAAATTGCATACCATTGAAGCTGGTCAGTACCACTGAAATTTTTGGATTATTGTACGCCATTGCATAACTATTAATGTCTAAATTACGTCAATAAATGAATAATATGAGTAAGTTTGTAAACCAATGATTAATATTAATCGAAAAGATATTTTTTGGAATTACTTAGCAACTTTTTTTAAGCTGTTTTCCTCATTATTATTAATTCCTTTAATACTCCATAAAATGCCTGCGAACGTTGTGGGTATCTGGAATATATTTTTAACAATCTCTTCTTTTTTAGCATTGGTCGATTTTGGATTTAATAGTTCCTTTACTCGAACTATTACCTATATTTTTAGCGGGGTGCAGCAATTATCTACTATTGGGCACGGGGCTTCTCTAATGAATGAAACAAGCTATAACAAATCTTTGTTAAAGGGGACCATTAAGGCAATGCAAACTTTTTATTTAAGATTATCGGGTGTTATATTTATTATCCTAATCACATTTGGAACAATTTATATACGTCAAATACTTAAAACATATACAGGAAGTCATTATGAAATATATGCTGCTTGGCTGTTATTTGTGTTTATTAACACTTATAATTTATATACACTTTATTATGAAGCACTTTTATTAGGGGCTGGATTAATAAAACGTTCAAAACAAATAATTGTTATTGGCCAAGTTTTGTATTTGATCCTAGCTGCAACTTTAATTTTATTAGGGTTTAACTTAATTGCCCTAATTTCTGCACAAGTTTTATCTGTTATTGTAGTTCGATATCTTTCTTATAGAACTATTTTTACGCCCTCGTTTACTAAAAGTTTTTCCGAATGCAAAGCGAATGACAGCGATGAAATATTTAAGTCCATTGTGCCAAATGCAGTCAAAATGGGTTTAACATCATTAGGTGGGTTTATGGTACAAAAATCAGCCATACTCATTGGGTCTTTATATTTAACATTATCTGAAATTGCATCTTACGGGATTACCGTACAAATTATTAATGTAATTGCAACTATTGCATTAATTTATCACAGTACCTACCTGCCAAAGATCACACAACTAAGAGTTTTAGGTGATAATGATAAGATAAGAATATTGTATATCAAAGGAAAAATAATTTATGTGGGTTTGTTTTTAATAGGGGCTATGATGTTTTATTTTTTAGGGCCATCTATACTAAATATTATAAAAAGCAATACCACATTAGTTTCTGGCACAGTGATGATTTTTTTGTTAATACTTGCGTTTGTTGAAAATAATATTATAATGGCTTCAAATATTATACTTTCAAAAAACGAAGTTCCATTTTATAAGGCCTCCTTATTGTCGGGGTCGGTAATTATATTTTTTTTAATTATATCTTTTAAATATACGCAATTTGGAATTTTATGTATGGTGGTTGTACCTTTGATGGTGGATATTTTATATCAAGGTTGGAAATGGCCATTGGCGGTTAACAAGGATTTGGATATAAAACTTGGGCATTATAGACAGGTTTTTTTGAATTATTTAAAATAAAGGCAAAGTTAGATGGAGGAATTTGAATGTAAAATATGTCGTAATAAAAATGCTAATTTGCCATTTAAGGTAAAAGAAATGATGTTTGGTATGCGCCATGAATTCCTTTATGTAAAATGTGTTCAATGCGGTTGCCTTCAACTGCAACAAATTCCTAATAATATTAGTGACTACTATCCTAAGGAAGCATATTATTCCTTTGCCACTTCAAGTTTAAGCAGTTTTCAAAAAAGCATAAAAAATTATTTATTAGGCAAGTTGTTTAACTATTATATTGGTAATTTTTCAATCATTGGTTATTTGGCGAGTCAATCCTATTACCTACAAAAGCGGTATGCATGGATAAGATGCCTTACTGGAATTGATAAATCAGCTAGTATTTTAGACATTGGCAGTGGCGCTGGAAAATATTTAGATGAGCTTTATACTTGTGGGTTTAAAAACATACAAGGAATGGATCCTTATATTGAAAAGGATATAATAACCCATCATGGAATTCAAATCACAAAACAAAATATAAATGATATTAAAGGCGCCTATGGTTTAATCATGTTGAATCATGTGTTTGAGCACCTGGAGCATCCAATGGAAATACTTAGTAAATTAAATTCATTGTTAACCGAAACTGGTAAATTATTGATTCGAGTGCCGTTGGTGGATAGCTATGCATGGGAAAAGTATGGTGTGCATTGGTATCAGATTGACGCACCTAGGCATTTTTATTTACACACAAAAAAAAGTATCGAAATTCTTGCTAATAAAACTGGT
Organism: uncultured Bacteroidota bacterium; assembly: GCA_903944755.1. Lineage (GTDB taxonomy): Bacteria > Bacteroidota > Bacteroidia > Chitinophagales > Chitinophagaceae > Sediminibacterium. The sequence goes on along the minus strand of CAJATB010000078.1, from coordinate 2,686 downwards.
TTCAAAATTCATAAAATTATTTATGATGCTAATGACTATCAGTTTATTTTTAGTGAACAATATTTGCAAAATAAAAACATTAAAGCACCCATACTTTTTAATAAAAAGCAAATAAGCCATTGGAGAAAAAAAGCTGATCAGTTAAATAAAGCCAAACAAGGGGACCAGGCTTGCTTTATTTTAATACCAAATCAAAACCATGAATAGCAAGCCTATTTCAATAGCTATGGCTACCTATAATGGGGAGCGCTATTTGCAGGAGCAAATTGAAAGTATCCTACATCAAACAGTACAGCCAGCTGAAATAATTGTTTGTGATGACGGTTCATTGGACGGCACTATTGCTATATTAGAATCCTATAAGCAGCAGGGGAAATTAAAATATTTTATAAATGAAACTACCATTGGCGTGGTCGAAAATTTTAAAAAAGCAGTTAGTTTAACAAGTGAAGGTAATTATATTGCTTTATGTGACCAGGACGATATATGGTTACCTCATAAACTAGCCACCTTGCAAACAGAATTAGTCGCATTAGAGCAAACCCAACAGGAAGCACCTATAGCGTGCATAGTATATTCCGATTTAATACTAGTAAATGACAAAAAAAATATTTTAAACAGTAGTTTTTGGAATGAATTGTATCATGACACACATGAACATTGTTTGCATACGTTATTGTTTGGAAATTTTGTAACAGGCTGTACGATAATGATGAATGCGGCTACAAAAAAATATTTCGAAGCCATACCTCCATGTATAATGCATGATGTTTGGTTGGCATTTGTTGGTAATACCATTGGTAAAATAAAAGCAATACCCCAGCCATTATTATATTATCGCCAACACGCACACAACCAAAATTACCATGAAGGCAATACAAAACAAACAAAGACACAATTGCGCTGGTTGCGTTTTACCATGTTGTTTACAAAAAATAAATATTTGCAACAGGAATATTTTATTGCTAAAACATTCTTAATTAAATATGCAAATAGTATACCACTAGCAAAACAAAAAGTAATAAGCCGTTTTTTATTAACTCAAAAAATGCCACACTTTATAAAAGAAATTGCACTAAAAATTTATTTCAGTGGCCGCTGGAAATAGGAACTACTGGTTATTAATTACTGTAATTTTTAAGTTGTCAATTGACCAACTGCGGTCGCAGTTTAAATTAAAATACTCGCCTGCGTCACTACAACTAATTGTAAAAGTGGAATCGCTATGAATTTCGGTACGTTCCATTTTATATAAACTGGTTCCATTCGGGTTGGCAGCTAAACGGCAAGCCCCAGGTAAATTATTGGTAAAGGAATTAGCAGCTGGGGGGTTTAAAGCCGACCCATTACCAATCCAGTTAGGGTAGGATTGCCACCTTGCAGGGTCATTGGAAAAACCAGTAACAAGCCTTCTTACTTTTTCAAGTTCTAAAACCCAAGCATCGTTACGCCAAATATCATGAACAAGTAAATCAAATTGAACGTTAATTGCTTGGTGCTTAGGCAGTTTATGTAATTTTAGTATTATTTGCCCATTATTAAACCTGCCAAGTACTTTTGAGCCATTATAGTCAAGGATAGAAATGCTTTTAAAGGGCCCCCAGTTATTATTGGTGAAGCCAAAAACTTCAATATCCTTCATGTCATAATCTTCAAAATTGTTAAAATACACCACACCCACTTTGGTTGCTTCTTTAAAACAACCGGTAAAACCAACCAAAAACAGGCTAAAAACACATAGAATAAGGCCTTTTTGCAGCAATTTTGGCCATTTTATACAAGACATGAGGATATATTATTAAAATTCAGGATAAATGTAATAAGAAAATTTAGCCTAATAGTACAAACCCTATATTTTTTAAAAAATAAAGGGTAAAACACTTCCATTTTACCCCCCCCACCACGATTATTTTCTATATTACAAAATGCATATAACTAGGTGTAAATTAAGTGAGTATAAATTAGAATATATGAGTTTATTCTATTATTTTTGTTTCATAAATACCCCCCTAAATTTATTGCCGCTGTTAATACATGAGTATAAGAACATTAGTAGCCAAATTAACTGAAAATTCAAACTAGCCTGCTTACTTTTGTTTTCAATTAAAATACAATAATTGCTTTTAAACTTTCGTTTAATATACATGTCCTAATACATAATTGGGACTAAGAAAGGCGAAGCCCTGCTCGCAACCCTCCATTCAAAATAATTTTATGATTCGAATTGCTCAATTCAAACCATTTTTCCGCAGTGTAATACTGTTTGTATTATTTGCTATAATAAGCCAAACAGCACATGCACAAGGCTTTTTAGCGCAAAAGGACTTAAGCCAGTTTAAGGTAGAAATGTTATCCGAAGCGGATATAAGCAAAATAAAGGAACGTATACAAAGCTCCGAATTAACCATTGACCAATTAAAAGCACAGGCAATGGCAAAGGGCCTATCTGCTGCTGAATTTGAAAAATTGCGCACCAGGTTAAGTGCTACCAATAATGCTACCAATACAATTGGCAATAAGCTGGACAATTTTAGTAATAACCGCAGCATGCAAACGGGCAGTGATTCGCTAAGTAAAACCAATACCGAACAGCCCAACCCTATATTCGGATCGGAACTATTCCAAACAGCAGGTTCAATGGCATCCAATGCAAACATTGCCACTCCATTAAATTACGAAGTAGGCC
>CAJATB010000077.1 GCA_903944755.1 uncultured Bacteroidota bacterium | reverse complement strand
GGATATTCTTTATCACGAGTAACCCCAGTTACATTAAAACGTTTAGCATAACTAATTCCACTTGCGCCGTCGGAGTATACCATATTATAAGTGGTACGTTCATCATTCTTTTGGAAAACTGCAGCGTGAATAATATCCTTACCAATAAATACTTTATCAGATACTTTTACCACTTTCATACTACCTGATTTGGTAAAAGCAATAATGTCATCATAGTCGGTACAATCACACAAGAATTCATCTTTCTTTAAACTAGTTCCAATAAACCCTTCTGTACGATTTATGTACAGCTTCGTATTGGCAATGGCTACCTGTTTAACCTGTATGGTGTCGAATTCTTTTAATTCAGTTTTGCGTTCTTTTCCTTTACCATACTTCTTTAACAAGTTCTCATAATAGCTTACTGCATAATCCACTAAATTATCTAAGTGATTTTTTACTTCCTTTATTTCTTCTTCAATAGATTTTATTTGTGCAATTAAATCTTCAATATCCAACTTGTAAATACGGCGTACTGGTTTGTCAGTTAATTTTAACAAGTCAGCACGTTCTATCGGCTTTTTAAACTTCTTTTTAAATGGAGTAAAAGCTGCGTCAATTGCATCAATTACTTTTTCCCAATTCAAATGTTTTTTCTCAAGTTCTTGATAAATTTTTTCTTCAAAAAATATCTTCTCTAAACTTGTAAAATGCCATTTATCTTCTAATTCCTTTAATAAAATTTGTAATTCTGCTTGAAGCAAACCTTTAGTATGTTCAACAGAATGACGTAATAAATCACTAGCGCCTAAAAATTGTGGACTTTGTCCAACAATTACACAAGCATTGGGTGAAATACTAATTTCACAGTCAGTGAATGCATATAAGGCATCAATAGTAATATCAGGTGAAATTCCTGTAGCTAAATCAATTTGAATTTCCACTTCAGCCGCGGTCACATCCGTAACTTTTTTAATTTTTATTTTTCCTTGGTCATTCGCTTTAGTGATACTTTCCATTAATTGACTAGTAGTCACGTTATAAGGAACATCTTTAATTAAAAGTGTCTTTTTATCAAACTCTTCAATATGTGCCCTAACTCTTACCTTTCCCCCACGTCTGCCATCATTATAATTGGACGTGTCTACCATACCGCCTGTTTGGAAATCGGGTAGTAATTCAAACTTTTTACCGCGTAAATGTTTTATACAAGCATCAATTAATTCACAAAAATTATGCGGCAATATTTTAGTAGATAAACCAACTGCAATACCATCCGCACCCTGCGCCAAAAGCAATGGGAATTTCATTGGTAAAGTAACAGGTTCATTTTTACGACCATCATAACTTAAAGACCATTCAGTGGTCTTGGCATTAAATGCGACATCCAAAGCAAATTTACTTAAACGTGCTTCTATATAACGTGCGGCAGCTGCAGAATCGCCTGTTCTAACATCTCCCCAGTTTCCTTGCGTTTCCACTAATAAATTCTTTTGACCAATATTAACTAAAGCATCTCCAATACTTGCATCACCGTGTGGATGATACTGCATACTTTGCCCTATGATATTGGCTACTTTATTAAACCTGCCATCATCCATTTCTTTCATTGCATGTAGAATACGACGCTGTACCGGTTTTAAACCATCTTCCAAAGCAGGTACTGCTCTTTCCAGAATAACATAAGAAGCGTATTCTAGGAACCAACTTTTATATTGTCCCTGAACACCCGATTCATTTTCTGTTACTCTACTTAAATTTTTCTCTTTTGCCATATTTATGCTTAATTAGAGACAATACGTGTCTTCACTACCGTCAACTAAACTATTTAATTCAATAAAAACAATATCAGTTAAAGCCTTTACCTCGTGCCAAATACCTGCTGGTATTAAAACCCTAGAGGGTGCATTCACCTGAATGGTTTCTTCTAATTCACTTTTTAAATCCTTCCAGTGCAATTCGATATTCCCTTGCACTAGAAGCATGTCTTCTGGGTTTTTATTAGCTGAAACTCCTGAGTGATAATGTTGTCCACTTATTGTTCCTGCATTTCGATACACTAATAAAAATTCTCCTGTTCTATCAGTATTGAAATAATGGAGTGCCCCACGTTCATCTATGGCTTTTACACTTATTGGACTTACTGTTACACTCATTATTAGTTACTTTTTTATTCTTCAATCACCGTCGCGTTGCCACCTGGCATTTGAATGACCATGTCTTTCCAGCCTTTACTCCAATCACCTACAAATACAATTTTTCCTTGCGCTGCTAATTCTTGTAAGCGAAATACAATAAATGCATCGCCTGTTCTTACTTTCATTTTACCAAGGATATGCGCAATTGCATTTGGTAATTTTTGAGCATTTTTTGTTAATAGTGCTGCTATTTCTTTATCATAAAAACTGATAGGCATACTAACAATTTTCTTGCCCCCTTCTAAAAACCTTACTCCTTCATTCTCGTCACAAATTTTCTTCCACTCATCGGGATCTAATTCAAATTCACTCAATGTAATTGGACGGGCTAACTTTTTAGCCTTCAAAAATTCTTTAGGTTGTATTTGACTTAAATGAGTTGGATAAAACAATTGGCCTTTTTCATTCAAGAAAGGAAGATTGTTTAAATATAATACTTGCACCCTACTTTGGTATTCTTTGAATTGACTCATTAGCCAATAATAACCGCAAACATCATGTACGTTCTGTCCCATCCAAATCCAAAGTTGTTCGTTTTCGTCCACATTTAATGTACTAGTTAATTCATGCACAATTAATTTATCATCAACAATATCTAATTGTTGTTCATATGGAGAATTTTGTAAAACATCTTTCCACCAATCACGTCTTGCCTGGTATCCATCGGTTTCATAAATATTCAATAATGGCCCTACAGCATAATCGTCTTTAATTTCAACAATTCTTCCTGCTAAGGTTTCATCTAATTCAATGGCGGCTTCTAATGCAGCTATATTAGCTGTTTCAAATACTATGTGTATCATTGGCTTTATCTAGTTCTACTTTTAAATTATTAATAATAAAGTCCTGTCTTTCCTGTGTATTTTTACCCATGTAGTATTCAAGCAAATGTTGAATATGATCCCCTTGTTCTAAAATAACAGGATCCAATTTTATATCCCCTCCAATAAATTTTCCAAATTCATCGGGACTTATCTCACCTAATCCTTTGAATCGGGTAATTTCTGGTTTCGCACCTAATTCTTTTATAGCAGCTTGTTTTTCGGCTTCATCATAACAGTATATAGTCTTTTGTTTATTACGTACACGGAATAATGGTGTTTCTAATACAAATACATGCCCTCGTTTAACTAAGTCAGGAAAAAATTGCAAGAAAAAGGTTAGAATTAATAAACGAATGTGCATCCCATCCACATCGGCATCGGTTGCAATTACAATTTGATTATAACGTAACCCTTCTAGGCCATCTTCAATATTCAAAGCATGTTGTAACAAGTTGAATTCCTCGTTTTCGTAAACCACCTTTTTAGTTAAGCCAAAAGCATTTAAAGGCTTACCTCTTAGGCTAAATACAGCTTGTGTATCTACACTGCGCGATTTAGTAATACTTCCACTAGCCGAATCTCCTTCGGTAATAAACAAGGTGGAATTCTTTTGTGATGAAATAAAAATTTCTTTATTCTTTGTAGGAATTTCATCGTTTAAATGAATGCGGCAATCCCTTAGTTTTTTATTATGTAAATTGGCTTTCTTAGCACGTTCATTCGCTAATTTTTTAATTCCTG
>CAJATB010000076.1 GCA_903944755.1 uncultured Bacteroidota bacterium | reverse complement strand
TCAAATACCCGCTGAAAATTTGGAAACGGCTTTTTGGCTAGAAAGTGATAGGATGTTGTCTTTAGCATTTAGTCCTAAAAGTTTAGAAGTGCAAAGAAAAGTGGTGTGCGAGGAGTTCAAAGAGCATTATATAAACAAACCTTATGGAGATGCTTGGCACAAAATGCGTGAACTAGCCTACACAAAACATCCTTATCGTTGGATGACTATAGGTGCTTCTTTAGCGCATGTAGAACAAGCAACTATGGAAGACGTTAAGGATTTTTTCTTTCAGTTTTACCGACCTAATAATGCAGTATTGGTTGTAACAGGAAATGTAAATACAGTCCAAGTAAAGGAATTAGCAGAAAAATGGTTTGGTCCAATTCCTGCAGGCAAACCTTATGTACGCAATTTACCCGCCGAACCACAACAAGAAAAAAGTAGAACTTTGGATGTTCGTGCCGACGTGCCAATGGATATGTTAATGATGACATGGCATATGGGAGGACGTTTTGATGAAGGATATCACGCAACTGATTTATTGACTGATGTATTGGGTGGTGGTGCAAGTGCAAGACTATATGAGCAACTCATAAAAGTGAAGCAATTGTTTTCTTCTATTGATTGTTTCCATTTTGGAACAGTTGATCCCGGCTTATTAGTCATTACAGGGAAGTTGGTAAAAGGGGTTACGATGTCCGTTGCAGAAAAAGCCGTGTTGGCCGAAGTGGAGCAAATAAAAAATACTTTATTGCCTTTAAAGGAAGTGCAGAAAGTGATTAATAAAACTGAAAGCCTTATTTGTTTTGAGGACATGAGTATTATGAATCGTGCGCACAGTTTAGCTTTTTATGAATTGCTAGGGGATGCCGCAATGATGAATGAAGAATTAGCAAAATACCAAGCAGTCACTCCTGAAATGATTCAGAAAACTGCAAACGTCATTTTTAATGACAACAATAGAAACACTTTATACTACTACAGTAAATCATAATTAACATGTCATTAGATAGAACAAAAGCGCCACTTATAAAAGATGCAGTTGATTTTGATATACAATTGAAGCCATGTCAAAAGTTCGCTTTAGACAATGGGGTGGAAGTATACGCTTATGAAGGAGGCGCTGAAGAAGTATTGAGCTTAGAGATGGTATTTTTTGCAGGTAATGGTTTTGAAGATAAGAATTGGGTGGCAGCAGCTACTAATTTTTTATTAAAAAATGGCACAAATAATAAAACAGCTTTTGAAGTAAATGATGCCTTTGAATTTTATGGTGCCTATATGAATAGGAGCTGTTACAACGAAACTGCAACTATTAATTTACATTGCTTAACAAAACATTTTAAAGAAGTGCTTCCTGTTATGAGCGAGTTGGTGTCGGATGCTATTTTCCCTGAAAAAGAATTAGAAATTTACCAACAAAATCAAATTCAGCGGTTGCATTTGAATTTAAAGAAAGGAGATTTTATAGCGAACCGTTTAATTGATGAATATTTATTTGGTATTGAACATCCTTATGGAAAATATTCTACCGAAAAAGATTTCAATAATTTAACGCGTGCTGATTTAGTTAGTTTTTATGATAAATACTATAAGGAAGGAAAGTGTATTTTATTTATGGCAGGGAAATTCCCAAGCAATATACAAGCCTTGCTTAACAAGTATATTGGAAGCTTGCCATTGAATAAAAAAATAATCACACCAATTGAACATCCTATTCATGCGGCTACTGAAAAAAAATATAGTATTATAAACGACCCTGCTTCTGTGCAAGGATCGATTCGTTTAGCTAGGCATTTTCCCAATAGACACCATCCCGATTTCCCTGCTACACAGGTATTAAATAATATTTTTGGAGGCTTTTTTGGGTCGCGATTAATGAGCAATATTAGAGAGGACAAGGGTTACACTTACGGTATACAAAGTTATTTGCAAAATCATGTACAACAATGCGCTTGGTTAATTAGTACCGACGCAGGTAAAGATGTTTGTAAAGCAACCATTGAAGAAGTATATAAAGAAATGAAAATCCTTAGAGAAGAATTAGTGGAGCAGGATGAATTGAAATTAGTAAAGAATTATATGTTGGGTTCCTTATTAGGTGATTTGGATGGCCCTTTCCAAATTATAAATCGTTGGAAAACGTATGTTTTAAATGACTTAACAGGTGATTATTTCTACAATACCATTAAAGTGGTAAGGGAAATAGAACCCCCGCAATTACAAGCACTAGCTAGAAAGTATTTGCGTGAAGAAGATTTTTATGAATTAGTAGTTTACTAGTTATATTCGTATAGTAAATACATATTCATATTTTAACATTCAAAATTATGGGAAGGTTTTTTACTAAAACAATCGCAACTGCTTTAGCGGTATTATTAGTTGCTTATTTAATAAAAGGAGTTACAGTGGACGATTCCGTTACTGCATTATTAGTTGCATTGGTATTAGGGCTACTAAATACGTTTGTCAAACCTATTTTAATTGTGCTGACTATTCCTATTACCTTTTTTACTTTTGGTTTGTTTTTGGTTTTTATTAATGTGTTTATTATTTATATGGTTTCAGAAATTGTACCTGGTTTTCATGTGAGTGGTTGGGTTACGGCCATCATTTTCAGCTTTCTTGTAAGCTTCTTTTCCTTTCTTATTGAATCCATTATTGGTAGGCCAGCAGGTCAAAAATCGGATCAAAACTAGCTAGCGGTATAACATGCTCTCCAATAAGCGTCTTTTTAAAATTTATTTTTTGCCTAAACTATTGATAGTCAGTATTCTAGTAATATAGTATAGCTATTACTAGAAAAAACTTAGTACTATGTGATGCATAGTACTATATAAGTCCTTAGCTTTGTGGTATAAATTAAAGTTATGGATATTCAAAACACACAAAGTCAGATGCGCAAGGGCGTTTTGGAGTTTTGCATATTGTCCATCATTCAACAAGGGGAAGTATATCCAAGTGATATTGTTGACAAAATGAAAGCGGCCAATTTGCATATTCTAGAAGGAACCTTATATCCTTTATTGACAAGGCTTAAAAACGCAGGGTTATTAAATTACCGTTGGGTAGAAAGTGTAACTGGTCCGCCAAGAAAGTATTTTGTAATGACCGAAGAAGGCAATGCTGCTTTTGAGGTATTATTAAAAACATGGAATGATATGGCTGGCGCAGTTAATACACTTACACAAGTTGTAAATCCTATTTCTTCAACTGAAGCTACCGAAGCTTTATAAAATATACATTATGCACAAAGTTATCAATATCAATTTTCAAGGACGCATACTTCCTATTGAGGAATTGGCCTATGAAAGTTTGAAACAATACATTGAAAGTTTACGTTCTTATTTTGAAAAGGAGGAAGGACGTGACGAAATTATTAATGACATTGAATGTCGTATTGCAGAATTATGCGACGACCAATTAAAAAAAGGTACAGTATGTATCACCGAGGAGCATATTAATTTAATTATTGCTAGTATAGGACGTCCTGCAGATTTTGAAGCACAGGATGGTTTTGAAGCTGGTGCTACTGCTAGTTCAAGTGCTAATCAACAGCAAGCGCATACACCATATAATGCCGAGCCTACTTATAATAAACGCCTATACCGTGATGAAAGTAACAAGGTTTTAGGGGGTGTTTGTAGTGGTATTGCAAACTACTTTAATGTTGACCCACTAGTAGTGCGTATTCTTTGGATTTTATT
>CAJATB010000075.1 GCA_903944755.1 uncultured Bacteroidota bacterium | reverse complement strand
TTGATATTGAAGGGCCTGTGGATTTTATCTTGCACTTTGCATCACCAGCAAGTCCGATTGATTATTTAAAAATACCCATCCAAACTTTAAAAGTGGGTGCGATGGGAACGCACAACTTATTGGGACTCGCAAAAGCTAAGGGTGCAAGAATACTGGTAGCAAGTACAAGCGAAGTTTACGGGGATCCACTAGTGCATCCTCAAACAGAGGAGTATTGGGGCAATGTAAATCCAGTAGGCCCAAGAGGTGTGTATGACGAAGCAAAGCGCTATATGGAAAGCATCACAATGGCATACCATACATTCCACCAGGTAGATACGCGCATAATACGCATCTTTAATACTTATGGCCCTAGAATGCGATTGAATGATGGCCGTGCCCTTCCTGCATTTATTGGCCAAGCTTTAAGAGGCGAGGATATGACTGTGTTTGGAGACGGATCACAAACAAGAAGCTTTTGTTATGTAGCCGATTTAGTAGAAGGTATTTACCGACTATTAATGAGCGATTATACACAGCCTGTAAATATTGGTAACCCTAATGAGATTAGTTTAAAGGATTTTGCCGAGGAGGTATTAAAATTAACAGGGTCAGGTGTAAAAATTATTTACAAACCCTTACCGGTGGACGACCCTAAGCAACGACAACCTGATATCACAAAAGCAAAAACTTTACTAGGGTGGGAGCCAAAAGTGGAACGTGCGGAAGGATTGAAAATGACCTACGATTATTTTAAAGCATTGCCGCCAAGCGAGTGGACAAAATTACCTAAAGAATTTATTTCCAAATAATTAATCGAAGCCGATAATTTTTTATAATGCAAATTAAGAAAGTACTTGTTACTGGAGCGAATGGACAGTTGGGATGGGAACTAACTCAGTTAGCTTCGCTTTACCCAAATTTTGAATTTGTATTTGCAGATAGGCAAAAATTAGATTTGTCCCAACCTGAACAATTTGAAAAAATAATTAATAGTATTGCCCCTGACTGCATTATTAATACTGCCGCCTATACTGCTGTCGATAAAGCTGAAGTAGAAAAGGAGTTAGCCAATACGGTAAATGCGCTAGCGGTGGGAGAAATGGCACGCGTGTCAGATAAATTAAATATTCCATTTATTACTTTTTCTACAGATTATGTATTTGGTGGAAATGCAACTAGTGCTTATTTACCTAACACCTTGGTTGAACCAGTGAATTTTTATGGGGAGACAAAAGCAGCAGGAGAGCAATTGGCACTGGATGCAAATAAAGCAACTATTATAATTAGAACTTCATGGGTGTTTAGTAGTCATGGGAATAACTTTGTAAAAACCATGCTACGGTTAATGAAGGAAAAAGAAAGTTTAAATATTGTTGGAGATCAGAAAGGACGACCTACTTATGCAAGGGATTTGGCAATTGCTACAATGAAAGTAGTCGAACTATTGAATGCAGGACATTCAATTAAAGGAATTTATCATTATGCAAATAATGGGGAAACTACCTGGTTCGGATTTGCTGAGCAGATAAAAAAAATAGCTGAGTTAAATTGCATCCTCACTTCAGTCACAACCGATAAATTTCCTACACCAGCTAAGCGTCCAGCTTATTCGGTGTTAGATACGCAAAAAATAGAAAACGATTTATCCATTCAAATCCCTAAATGGGAAGATGCCTTGTTGGAATGCTACCATAAATTAAAGGCTTAGCTACTATTGATGCCAAGTAAGTGCACAATAGTTATTTATTACTAATATAAGTCATACTTTAATGCTTTATTAATAACTACATTCAACGAAATAAGTTATTATGAAAAACAAAGTGCTAATCGCGGTTGATATTAGTGAGTCAACTGCAGAGGTAATCCAAAAAGGGATTGACTTCGCTTCAAAAATGAATGCATCCATTGTAATTGCTTCAATCATCCCCATTTATGTAGACTATTTACAATCTCAGATGGCTTTAGTGCCAACGCAATGGGATGAGATTTATACTGCCCAGAAGGATTATGCCTTAAAGGAGTTGCAAAAAATAAAGGCAGACTATAATTATTTAGACATCACATTATATATAGAAGTAGGTAATGCTAAGTATGACATAATAGATAAAGCGGAAAAAGAAGAAGCCACTTATATTGTCGTGGGAACCCACGGAAGGACTGGATTATCGCATATGGTTATTGGAAGTACTGCCGAATATATTGTCAGGCATTCGACGGTTCCTGTGTTAGTAATCCCAATAAAAAAGGATTAACTCCCTTCGGTCGTTGATCCTTTTATTTTTGGAAAAACCCAACATAAAAAGGCCGCAACTAATTAGTTGTGGTGGTTTATACTTTTTTTATTTTTTCTAATCCTCTCCAAGCAGGCTCGCATTTGCCTTTCCCCAAGCAAGTTGCGTTGCAACTTTTACAATGTCTCTCCAATTCAAAATTCAAGCAAGCTTGATTTTGCCTTGTCGTTCCATTGTCATCGCTTCGCTCTTTGCTTGGTTTGTTTAGGGCATGAAAAAGGCCACAACTTTCGTTGCGGCCTTTTCTTTGGTTGCCTGACCTGGATTCGAACCAAGACAAACTGCACCAAAAACAGTTGTGCTACCGTTACACCATCAGGCAATCCTCTAGCCATTCTTTGAATGGAGTGCAAAAATAGGGGTCAGCGTAAAATTTTCCAAATTTTTATATCAATTCGGAGGAATATTATGAAATTGGTCTAACTTAAGTACCTATTTACATTATTTATCTATAAAACGGGTATCATGAAAAAAATTATGTTGGGTTTGGCTTCTTTTATATTAGTGCTTAGTTTAATGTCTTTTACAGGAGAGAAAAAGAAAAAAATAGTATTCTTTGGTGATTCTATCACTGAACAAGGGGTGCAAGCTGGGGGTTATATTACAATGATACAAGCAGACCTTACAAAAAAAGGTTTAGCAACTGAGTATGATATTGTTGGTGCAGGTATAGGAGGTAATAAAATATATGATTTGTTTCTTAGAATGGATAAAGATGTGTTAGCTCAGAAACCCGATGTCGTAGTCATTTTTATTGGCGTGAACGATGTTTGGCATAAAGCTTGGGGAACAGGAACCGATTTTGATAAATTTGGTAACTTTTATGATGCAGTAGTGAAGAAGATACAGGCACAAGGAGCTAGGGTAGTACTAGCTACACCTGCGGCTATTGGGGAGAAGCATGACTACTCAAATGCCCAAGACGGGGATTTAAATGCTTATAGCAATTGGATTAGAGATTACACAAAGAAGCATAATTTGGGGCTGGTAGATTTAAGAAAAATTTTTCACGACTATAGTTTAGCGAATAACCCAACTAATAATGCCAAAGGCATTCTTACTACCGATGGGGTTCACTTAAATGAAAAGGGTAATAAACTAGTTGCTGAATTAATGTGGGAAGCAGTAAAATAATAGTTGAAAAAATAATAGCTGTAAAATATATTAGCTGTAAAATAATTGCTGAAAATTTTATTAGTTATAAAATCACAAATAAAAAGAGTCCCGATCATAAATGGTCGGGACTCTTTTTATATAAGCGATAGCCTGTTTAAATTTTTAACTCGCCACTACTAAGTAATAATTTTTCTTTCCTTTTTGTACTAGCATATATTTTCCTTGTAATAAATTAGCAGTAGTCACGGTGGTGAATTCAGTGCTTACTTTTTCTTTATTAATGCTTAAGCCACCACCTTGCCACATTTTGCGCGCTTCTCCTTTACTTGGAAATATTTGGGTGTCGGCTAGTAAATTAATTAAGTCATAACCCGCTGTTAGCTCCGCTGCTACTATGTTTACAGTAGGCACCCCTTCCATAACTTGCAGTAATTGAGTTTCATTTAATGACTGTAATACTTCGGTAGTTGCATTGCCAAACAATATTTCAGTAGCCTGAATCGCGAAGTTTAAGTCGGCTTCGCTATGCACGAATGTGGTTAATGCTGCTGCTAATTCCTTTTGTAAAATTCTTTGTTGTGGAGCTAGGTCATGCGCTGCAATTAATGCTTCGATTTTTTCAATAGGGAGTAGGGTGAAAATTTTTATCCATTTTTTTGCATCTTCATCGCTTGCATTTAGCCAGAATTGGTAAAATTGGTAAGGAGATGTTTTAGTGGCATCTAACCAAATATTTCCTTTTTCTGTTTTCCCAAATTTACCACCATCTGCTTTTGTAATTAAAGGGCAAGTAAAAGCAAATGCTTCTCCTCCAGCTTTGCGACGTACTAATTCAGTACCCGTTGTGATATTTCCCCACTGGTCACTTCCGCCCATTTGTAGCTTACAATTTTTATTTTTATACAACCAGTAAAAGTCATAGCCTTGCACCAATTGGTAGGTAAATTCTGTAAAGCTCATACCTGTATCGCCTTCTAAACGTTTTTTAACGCTATCCTTGGCCATCATATAGTTCACCGTAATATGCTTACCTACTTCTCTGATAAAATCTAAAAAAGTAAATTCTTTAAACCAGTCATAGTTATTAACTAATTCGGCTGCATTAGCATTTGTGCTGTCAAAATCTAAAAAATGAGACAGTTGTTTTTTTACGCCTGCTATATTAAAGGCTAATGTTTCTTCGCTTAATAAATTTCTTTCTTCGCTTTTCCCACTTGGGTCACCAACCATTCCGGTAGCGCCACCTACTAGTGCGAAAGGTTTATGGCCTGCTTTTTGTAAATGCACGAGTAATAAAATGGGAACTAAGCTACCAATATGCAAACTATCCGAAGTAGGATCAAAGCCAATATAGCCTGAAACTTGTTCTTTTTGTAATAGTTCTTCCGTGCCAGGCATAATATCTTGAATCATACCTCTCCAGCGTAGTTCTTGGATCAATGTCATAGTATCTATACTTTGCGTAAAAATAACTACTAAAAAGCAATATTTTCGCATCATGAACACAACAACTCCAATAATTGGTGAAGGAACTAGGATTTTACATTACCTAATTGACACTACGCTTATATGTATATTTAGTTATCTGCTGTACCGATGGTGGAATTTTTACGTGTTTTACTGGGGCTTTGAAGCTTATCGGTATAGTTATTTCTTTATAGGGTTTACTTGGGTGTATACCTTTGTTTTTGAGTGCTTATTCTTACGTACTCCTGCTAAAATAATTACTGGAACTAAAGTACAATCGGAGTCGGGGAGAAGGCCAAATCTAATTCAGTTTATTATTCGCGCAACCATACGCACACTGCCTATTAGCATGTTTGGGATGGCTTGGAACGATAAACCGCTACATGATACTTTTTCAAAAACAGTTTTAGTAAAAGCAAAGGCTTAAAATCATTCCTTAATTCGCAACCAATAATTTTCGGTAGCACGTTACATTTGTAAAATTTTTTTAATGGCTAAGATCGGTATTAATATTGCAACAGGTAGTTTACAACAGTCCGAAATGATTGTTGGCATTGATTTAGGAACCACTAACAGTTTAGTGGCTATTATACATCCTGAAACAAAATTGCCTACAGCACTAAAGGAATTTGATGGCAGTAGTATTGTACCAAGTGTGGTGCATTTCGATACTTATGGAAATGTACAAGTAGGAGAGCAAGCAAAACCATTCTTAGAATCCGACCCAAAGCATACCATTTTTAGTGCAAAGCGTTTAATGGGGAAAAGCTATAAGGACATACAAACGCATCAAGATTTTTTTGCTTATAAAGTAATTGATGATAACACTGAAAGCTTAGTAAAAGTACAAGTGGGTAATAAATTTTATTCACCTATCGAACTTTCTTCTTACATACTGGAAGAATTAAAAAGAAGAGCGGAACACATATTAAAAACACCTGTTACAAAAGCAGTTATTACAGTGCCAGCTTATTTTAATGATGCACAAAGGCAAGCCACTCGTGACGCAGGAAAGCTAGCAGGGCTAGACGTTTTAAGAATTATTAACGAACCTACCGCAGCAAGTTTAGCATATGGTTTAGGATTAGATCCGACAGAAGAAAAAACAATTGCAGTATACGATTTAGGGGGAGGCACTTTTGACATTTCTATCTTAAAAATAGCAAATGGAATTTTTGAAGTGCTAAGTACAAACGGAGATACTTATTTAGGGGGTGATGATTTTGATAGAGTGATTATTGAACATTGGTTAAAACAATTTCAACTTGAAAATTTAGACGATCATAAAACACTAAAACAACAATTGCGCTTGGCGGCTGAAAGGGCAAAAATTGAACTATCTAAAGCCGACTTTTTTGAAACCGAATTTGCAGGTGAAACAATTTCCATTACGAAAGAAGTATTTGAAAATTTGATACAACCCATAGTTCAAAAAACAATTGATTGTTGCGTGAACGCAATGAATGACGCTGGTTTAAAGCCTGCGGATATAAATACGGTATTGATGGTTGGAGGAAGCACCCGGGTTCCTTATGTGAAACAAACAGTTTCGACATTTTTTAACCAGGAAGTAAATGACAGCATGAATCCCGATGAAGTAGTCGCTTTGGGTGCAGCTGTGCAAGCCGACATTTTAGCGGGCAATAACGTTTCTATGTTATTACTAGATGTAACGCCATTAAGCTTAGGGATAGAAACAATGGGTGGGCTGATGGACGTGTTGTTGCCTAGGAATTCTAAAATTCCTACAAAAGCAGGAAGGCAATACACCACGCAGAAGGATGCGCAATCAGGTATTAATATTGCTGTTTTTCAGGGAGAACGTGATTTGGTAAAGGACAATAGAAAACTAGGAGAATTTACGCTAAAAGGGATTCCTTCTATGCCTGCCGGATTACCTAAAGTGGAGGTTAGCTTTTTAATTAATGCAGATGGCATTTTACAAGTGACTGCAAAAGAACTACGAAGTGGAGTCACACAAAGTATAGATATCAAGCCTCAATATGGTTTAACAGACGAAGAAGTTGAACAAAGGTTAATGGATAGCATTACCAATGCCAAAACAGATATTGCCGCTAGGGCCTTAGTGGAAGCCCGCACTGAAGCGGAGCAAATGTTGGCAGTAACGGAGAAGTTTGTGGCAAAGAATGCGTTTCTACTCACTAAAGCCGAAATTTCAGTTACAGCGGGTGCGATGCAAGCTTTACAACTAGCAATTACCCTTGAGGATAAGCACTTAATTCAAACAAAAACGGAGGAATTGAACGATATAACTCGCCCATTTGCAGAGCGAGCAATGGACCAAGCGATATCCGGCGCCTTAAAAGGAAAAGATATTCAAGATAAAGATTTCTAGAAATTTGGTTATTTCCATAAGAATCCTATCTTTGCTCTCCAATTTTCCTTCACCTTTAATAAAATTTACAGGCTAGGAAAATTAATTTTAATTTTTTTCAAAACGCCTGAGGAGGTATATATTATGTTAATTATTGATTCAAAAGACTGCGAAAACATTGACAAGGCCCTTAAGAAGTACAAGAAGAAGTTCGAGAAGAGCAAAACTTTATTAAACTTACGTGCACGTCAAGCATTTGTGAAACCATCTGTAAAACGTCGTTTCCAAGTTTTAAAAGCTATTTACAAGCAACAAATTTTTAGTGGTAAGATAGAAGGATAATTCAAAAAATCCTTTCTTTTAATTGCTAATTTTTTAGATATTTTAAAGTACAATAAAGTTTATCTTTATTGTACTTTTTTTATGCCCATACAAACCCGCTATACACCTTTAAACGCATTTCTAGCGTATCTCCAGTTCGAGAAGCGGTACTCTATACATACTATTACAGCGTATTCAAACGATCTAATTCAGTTCTTTGATTTTGTTGAAACACAATATGAAGGAATCCCATTCACACAATTAACGGGTACCATGGTAAGGTCCTGGTTAGCTTCCATGAAAGAGGTTGAAATGACAGGTAAGACGTTGAATCGAAAAATATCTTCTTTAAAATCTTTTTTCAAATATCAAATACAACAAGGGCAATTGGTAAAAAGCCCTATGGAAACAGTCATAAGCCCTAAAATAAGCAAGCGACTACCCGCTTTTGTTGCGGAGAACGACATGGAACAGTTGTTGTTAAATTTATCCTTTGCAGAGGGCTGGAATGGGTTAACCGAAAAAATGGTTATTCAGCTATTTTATGCCACTGGGATGCGTTTAAGCGAACTAATTCAATGCAAAGAAAATCAACTTGATATTTCAAAACGCGTTATAAAAGTGGTAGGAAAAGGGAATAAAGAAAGGATCTTACCAATAAGCCCTGAATTGGCTACATCCTTAAAAAAATACATAGCAGAAAAGCCTAGTGAAGCCATAGGGAATAGTCATTTGTTTGTAACAGAAAAGGGGAAGGCTTTGCAGCCCCGAGCGGTGTATACTTTTGTAAAATTTCACTTATCACAGGTAACCACTTTGCAAAAGAAAAGCCCCCACGTTTTAAGGCACAGTTTTGCGACACATTTAATGAATAACGGAGCCGACCTCAATGCTGTAAAGGAATTGCTAGGACACAGTAGCTTAGCAGCCACGCAAGTATATACACATAATACGATAGAAAAATTAAAGGAAGTATTTTCAAAGGCACATCCTAAAGCGTAACATAAATCACCTCATTTAAGTGCTTATATTGATTCATGTCAGTAGCTATCTTAAAGTTTTCTTAAAAGAAAAGTATTCGTTTTTTTATACGAGTAAAGTCGTAACTTAATGTTGTGGGATTTAGTCAAATAAACCCGGTCAGTTCTTTCATTCGTTAAAAATCATTTAAAAAATTATTGTATGAACATTAACATTCAAACAGTGCACTTTGATGCAGATGAAAAATTGTTGGCATTCGTTGAAAACAAAGTCTCAAAATTGCAAACCTTTCACGACAACATAACTAGGGTAGAAGTATTTTTAAAATTGGATAACCTGGTGCATAATATTAAGGATAAAATAGTGGAGATAAAAGTGCATATACCAAAACAAGATTGCTTTGTGAAGGCAACAACAAAGTCTTTCGAATTGTCCTTTGACCAAGCATTAGATTCAGTAATAAATCAGCTAAAAAAGAAAAAAGACCGTGTAGCGGTAGTCTATTAATTTCAATAAACCGAGTTGCAAATACAAGTAAAAAATTCAAAAAAGCCCCAATTGGGGCTTTTTTATTATAAATAGGGTGGTACAAAGCAAGCATTAAAAACATTTTTTATAAATCTTGTACTATTAAAAAGGCCATTTTTGCTCATTTTTAGGGCGTTTCCAACATTATTTTAATTTTTCCTTGATAATTGGGATAAAAATCTGCTCTAAAATTTTGATAAATAAAGAATTCCATTACCTTTGCCATCCCAAAATTTGGGAGTGTTCTTTTGTGTAGATATATTAATAAGCCGGAATAGCTCAGTTGGTAGAG
>CAJATB010000074.1 GCA_903944755.1 uncultured Bacteroidota bacterium | reverse complement strand
TTGACAATCTCCAAAACTTTCTTTTGTTTGAATGTCACCAGAACCCTTCACTACCGTCATGGCACCGTCTGCATCAATTTTCCAGCCAGCAGCACCACCGCCTTGTTTTTGAAATGCGTTCATGTCTTTGCCATTGTATAAAATAATAGCATCCGATGGTGCATCAGCGGAAGTAGTTCCAGGCATAACCACTTTTGGCATTGGCGACCAAATTTCTGTTTTTGCCGCTTCAAATTCCAAGCTATCTCGTTGACTTTTAAATTTCGACTGAGCACTTGTGGTTAAAACGAAAGCGAAAATAGATAAAGTACAAATAGTGATATTTTTCATTTGGTAGCTTGTTTATATTTAGCAATTTAATAAAATTCAACCAAGAATGCGAGAATATATTTTAAATAAAAGCAATCATTAGGCAAGAATACTATATGTATATTCTACGTTAGAAAATTTTGGCATCTTAATGCACAACATTTTTAATAACCAGTGGTGTATTAGCAAGGGTTTGTTCTTTTTTTGTGCTCAACTAATTGTTGATTTAGGTATTCTAAATAAATACCATTCAACATGCTTAGTCAAGTAATCATTTGCGACCAACAACGTGTGTATGCGTTAGGTAGTAGTTCGTTAATCAATGACAACCCCCTTTTCAATGGGCACAGGATTATTGATAACTTAGTTGATCTAAACCAGTTTCCCATTCAAGGATTGTCACAATTATTAGTTGTGGATAGCAGCTTGTTTGATTTTAAACAAAGCAATGCTATTGCACAAGTGCTTGAATTAAAAAAGAGGATGCCCGTCATGGTTGTTTTTAACGATGAAGAAGACGTGCATTTATATCAATTAATCGACAATGGCATATCAGTAATTGTCGCAAGGAATGTTAGTAGCGTGGAATGGCTAAAAGCCTTAGAAATGGCCAAGCAGGATAAAATATATTTTTGTTCAACTATTTCAGCTAAAGTTTTTTCCTTAGTGAATCATATGGAAAAAATTAAACTTTTCGAAAAAGTACAACAACTTAATAGGTATGATAAATATATTTTGGTACGCATTTGCGAAGAAGCGTCTAGCAAACAAATAGCATTTGAAGTTGGACATAGTAAGAGGACTATTGAAAGTCACCGTACAAAATTGATGCAAATGTTTGAGGTTAAAAACCTGGCAGGACTTGTAAAAATTGCCTTTACTAGTAAGCTGTATGACGACTACCTTTCAAATCCTGGTTTATATGACCTCACTTTATTTGCTAAAACATCGGCTTTGTAAAAATGAATGGTTTTAAAATCTCCGTCAATATATTTTTGTGCTTGGTCGGTAAAATGTTTTGAAGTAGGAAAACGACTTTGCCCGCCAGTGATAATAGTTTTGGCTTCTAGTTTTTTACCAAAACTTACTGCAGCAATAAAACTATTTCCAGAATAGCCGTATCTGTTATGTGTACCAATAGCAACCCTACTTTCAAAAGAAGGGAGCTGTCCCCATTTAGAAGAAGTTTGTGCTACAGCAATACTCGGCCTATTGTCTGAGAAAGGAAATTCGCTAAAGGGCATGCCTCGTTGGTACCTGTTTATTTGGCCCCAAGGAATTTCCCAGGTGTTTTTATTATAGGTTACACTAATATAGGCGAGTGTTGTATTTAAAATAGCAAGCTTTCTTTCGTTACTAACTTCTTGTAGCAACTTGTTGAATCTTTTAATAGCTTGAGTACCTTCCTCTTCGGTAGCAGCAGGTGCAATTTCTTTTTGAAGCCTAGTTCCCCATTCTATCGCAATTGTTTGTGCGATTGAATTAGTATCGGCATCATGCTTCCAACTTGCTAAATAGTTAATCGCTTTTTGTTGATCATTGGTCAAAGCAACTGTTTTACTGTATTCAATAAATGGAGGCAATAAAATATCAAAAGCAGTTAAGTGTTTATTGTATCCTAGTTTAATTAAGTCATTCAAATCTAGTTTATCAATTTGTGTTAATAATCGAACGGCGTTTAATCCCCTGGGATTTTCTCCATCGGGCGCCATATAGGCTGGATAATTTTTTGGGTCTGGGCTATATTCCCCAGCAACTGTAAACGGTGTGGCATTGCAATTTTGTAACCAGCCATTTGTAGGGTTAATGCTTTGTACTATTTCATCAAGCGTGTGAATGCCATTCCAGTCGGTGGCTTTAATGGATCCATCTACGGGCCTGGTATAATCGAATGTAGTAGCGCGTTTAGGCATAAAATTGCCATGCCAATACGCAATATTACCATCGGCATCAGCATACACCGTATTGTTACTATTATTTGCAAGTAAGGATAAAGCTTTTTTGTATTCAGGTAAGTTCTTTGCCTTTGTTCTAGTCCAACATTCTAATAAGGCATTTAAGGAACGATTGTTTTCACGAAGGCTTAACCATTTGCCATTTCTATTGCCCATTATGGGTCCGTGATGGGTCCTGTAGGTTGTATATATTTTAGTATTTAAATTTTCACCATTATTATCTCCATAATATTTAATAGGTATTTTTTTAATTTGCACTGGTAATAGCTGCTGTTCATATTCGTAAAAAAGAGAATCATTTTTTTGAATTATTTTTTCCTCAAAAATATCTGCTACGTCGGCATAACTACTTGTATGCATCCAGCCTACATGCGCATTAAAACCTTGGTATATAAACATTTGCCCCCAAGTTACTGCACCATAGGCGTTTAAGCCTTCCTCGCTTACCATATGCATTTCAGACCTAAAATAAAAAGGAACGTGTGGGTTAATGTATAATAAAGCATTGCCGTTCTTACTATGTTTGGGTGCAATAGCAAAACCATTAGAACCACCATTCTCTTCTAATGCGTTCATTTTAGGGTAAACACTAGCAGTACTTGTAGGTAATCCATCCTTACCTGAACTATACAGCTTATATACATCTTCTCTTGTAATACCACCTGTTCTTGTTGGCGAAACGCTTCCGTCGGTCCACATTAAATGGTACCAGGGTTTATATTTTTTAATTACTTGTGCGCTTACTTCGGGGTGTTTATATAAGTAATAGTTTATACCATCGGCATGAGCATCTAATAATTTCTTAAACCATAATGGGCTTGTATTATAATCCGCTATTGCATCAACGCTATCCTGAATTAAGCGCATCATTAAGTCTTCATAGGGGTCACCCGATATTTGCGAAGGTCCTCTGCTTAAAGTTTCGGCACTGCGCCCTAACATTTCCAAATAATTTTTTTCAATTTGCGGGTAGTTCTCTTCGCACTGTGCATACATCAATCCAAAAACGGCGTCAGCATCCGTTTTGCCATAAATATGTGGAATATCCCATTCATCTCTTATAATTGTTATTTGCTTTACATGTTTTTCCCAACGCAATTTTTCGGCGGTAGTAGTAGTACTTTGTGCTAATACTGTTTGCGTAGCAAAGAAGCCAGCAAAAACAATAAACGCGTAACATAAAATAGTTAATCGGTTTCTCATAAATAAAAAGTAAGGTAAATTAAAAAGAACTACTTAAAGTTATATAAAATAAAAGCACAACCTTTAGGATTGTGCTTTTAATATTGAGTCTTAAAATTATAAGTTGTTCTAATGCTACAACCCCCATGTTTTCATGCGGTCAAGGTTAATTTTAGCACATTCAAGCGGAGTTTTATCTTGATACGATTCTTGCTCAATAATAAAATGGTGTGTGCCACTAATTTGCTTTGCTAATAAACACAAAGCCTTAGGATCTACTACTCCATCACCTAAAAGGCTGCTATCATACCCATCATTCATTTCACCTACTGGTACTTTTATTTCATCTTTTACGTGTAATGAGGCAAAACGTCCTGGATATTTTTGCATCCAATCTTTTCCTCTAGCTCCTACACCATACATATTTCCGAAATCAAGTTGTTGCATCACCAAATTAGGGTCGGTGTTTTGTAACAATAAATCATACATAAGGGTACCATTAAACTTTTCTACAAATTCAAAATTATGATTATGGTAACCTAATTTCATCCCTTGGGTTTTACATAAAGCCCCCGATTTATTAAATAAATCTAGCTGAAACATAAAGCCATCATAATTCTTTTTAAGGTTTTCGTCCATGGAAGGGCTAATAACATAAGCCTGTCCAATGGTAGCAGCATCTTCAACAGTATATTTCCATGCGTCTGTAAAATCCTTCTTTGTTGCGTCCCAGTGGCTTACAGTCATTACTGTGTGGCCACTTGGCATGGTCATTCCTAAATCAGTTAATATTTTTTTGAATTCAGTTGCAGTATAACCGTAAAATTTCCTGTTGCTGTAGTTTGCGTGTTCTACATGTTTGTAACCCATTTTAGCAAGGGCTGTTAATGTTCCTAAAGGGTCCTTTTTCATATCGGCTCTAACAGCGTAAAGCTGAATGCCTATTAAACTTTTACTTGCTTCAAATGTTTTATTTTTTGACCACAAGTCATTCGGCATTAATCCTGTTCCTAATAATGCAAGTGATGCGTTTTGTATAAATTTTCTTCTTGAATTTTCCATAGTTGTTGTTTAGTGTTTAGTCTTCTACATTTGTATTTTTTGCTGGTTTTTCATCAAACCATTCTTTCCTGTCTAATTTATGGTTGCCGGTTACTACTTCTGTTAAATTGCTTCCATTGTACAAACGACCATTTTTCATTACATATTTAATACTGTTGGTATTTCGAATGTTATCCAATGGGTTTTTATCTAAAATAATTAAGTCGGCTAATTTGCCTACTTCTAAGCTTCCTAAATCCTTGTCCAAGCCTAAGCCTTCTGCACCAAGAATTGTTGCCGTTTTAAGTGCGTCAATATTACGCATGCCGCCACTTTGCATAGACCAAAGTTCCCAATGGTATCCTAGCCCTTGCAATTGTCCATGGCTTCCAATACCAGCTAATCCACCTGCTTCAACCAAATTCTTCATGCTTTTTGCATGTTTTTGAAATACATGTTCTTCAGGTAGGAACCAAGCTGCACGCCTACGTGATTTTGCAGCTAATTCTTCATACGGCGTGAAGAATTGCATTTTTGCATCATGGTAAGGATTTTCAGTTTCGTAATAATAATTTTCTGCCCATGGTCCACCGTAAGAAACTAATAATGTAGGAGTCACTGTCATCTTGCTTGCTGCAATAATTTTAGTTACATCGTTATATAATGGATAAATAGGTAAAGCATGTTCATGTCCTGGGTAGCCGTCAATTAAATTTGTCATGTTTAATTTAAAATCTAATCCCCCTTCGGTTGTAGGCATTAATTGTTGATTTTTCGCTGCTTGAATTACCCATTGTCTGTGCTTACGATTCCCTACTAAATACATTTTAATATATTTAGTATTGAAGTATTTACTGTACTGTGATAATACTTGTTCAGCTTGTGCAGAGTCCTTTAAATTATAAGACCAATAACCTACACCTGGGCCGGTTGAATAAACCCTTGGTCCTACCATCATTCCCGCTTCTACCATATCGCTATACGTTAATACATCGGTTGTAGCTGTTTGTGGGTCACGTGTTGTAGTTACTCCGTAAGCTAAATTTGCCGAGTATACCCATGCTTGGTTTTTATGCATTCCCCAGCTTGGCCACATATGTGCATGTGTATCAACAAATCCTGGAATAATTGTTTTGCCTGCAACATTTACGGTTTCAGTTCCACTTGCTACTTTCAATGTACCCGATTTTCCGATTGCATTAATTCTATTGTTTACAATATAAATATCTCCATTGCTAATTACTTGGTCACCTTTCATGGTAATGATTCTTGCATTTTTTAATAACACATTTCCAGCTGGGATGTCTTTATCGTAAAATACATTTACCCAAGTTTCTGTTGCTTTAAATTTAGGGGTTTCTTTTTTCTCTGTTTTTTTAGCAAGGGTATCTTTTTTGGTAGTATCTTTTTTTAATGCTTCTTCTATTTTTGTAGCAAGCGCTAAACTATCATCAAATGCATAAGAAGCTTCAACATCATAGGTGAAATGCGCTGCCCCTAAACTCCAATGTATATTTTTTCCGTTCGCTTCCCAGCTAGGGAATTCACCGCCCATTTCTGTTAATAATTTACTAGGGAAAGCGGCGCTTTTTGCATCCGCAACCGATATTTCCACCGACTTGCCAACCTGTGGTATAGTTACATAATATATATTGTTGTTCACCTGTGCAATAGCCGACTTCCCTTTTGGAGAAATTAAAATAACCGCTGCACTTGAAGCTGGGTTGTTTTCTTTTGCCGCATCATCTTCTTCCATCATTTCTGGAATAATACATGGGTCGCTACTAATTTTTCCATTGTGTGTTGGTATACTTCCATAAGTAGTGATACCTGTAATTTTTACAATTTCTTTTTCATCAGTACCATCCCATGCCATAGAAAGTAAACGGCCATTACTATTTAAATAAATTCTATTTTCATTTGTTACAAAATGAGCATTATAACGTCCGTTTGCTTTATCTATTACAGTAATTACACCTGTCGCTAAATCCATCCAACAAATCTCATCCTCTGAATCATTGTATGTCGGGTCCACAGCATTTTTAAAATTTTGCGCAGTGGTTCGGTTAAACACTATTCTTTTCCCACTAGGGTCTATTGCGATTCCTTGGTACAAAGCATTTTCCTTAGTAAGTTTAGTTGCTAAGCCAGTTGAAATATCTATACTTCTAATAGCACCACCCTCCTCACTCCATGTTGAAAAATAAATAGTCGTACCGTTACTATGCCATGCTGGTTGTGCTTCGGTAAAATTATTTTTTGTAATGCGTTTTGGTTTTCCGTTTGGATAGTCCATTACATATAAACGGTTTAATACGGTAAATGCCATTTTTTTTCCATCAGGAGAAGCTACTGCATCTCGAATTTGTGTAGCCCTTGCAGCAGTGTCCTTTATTGGGTATTTAAATGAAACGGCTGGGCCCATTTCAATACTTCCATTTACTTGATAAGGTATTTCCTGTTGTGCAGCTGTTTCAATATTTATTTTATTAATTTTTCCTCCATAAGAAGCTAATAAATATTTACTATCTGGCGTAAAAGTCATAGCCGGTAATACCCCTAATGGTGCGATGGATTCTTGGTCGTCCCTTTGTATTGGATAAGCCAACCATGTTTCTTCGCCTGTAGTTAAGTTTCTTTTTACCAATCCTGTTTTATCTTCAAATCTAGTTCCATAAACCAACCACTTACCATCCTTAGACAATACAGGTGTAAAGGCCGAACCGTACCTTGAAGCAATACTTCTAGTAGTTCCTTTTTCTCTATCATATACGCCAATGCTATATTGTGGTAACATTGCATTATAATTCCATGCACCTGTGCGCGATGAATAATATACAAAACGGCCATCAGGACTTATTGCCGGGTCGATTGTTTTCAAAGTAGCTGGTGTAGCAATTAAACTAGTTCCTGCACCACCATTTTTATGCATCAAATATAATTTTGTGTTTCTTCTACCTTTTGTATAAACTATATAATTTCCATCGGGAGTGTATACAGCGCCTGGAAAATTTTGGTTATTTTCTTCGGACAAAGCAACAGTATCCTTTTTCTCTATATCAATGTACCAAAGGTTTTCGCTTCCTCCACGGTCAGAAATAAATAAAATTCTTTTGCCGTCCGGGCTATAACTCGGATGATTGTCATAAGCCATCCCTTTAGTTACAATAGTGGCATTCCCTCCCTCAATAGGCAAGCTATAAATATCACCCATTAAGTCAAATAATAAAGTTCTCCCATCGGGACTAATACTTAATGAAGTCCATGTTCCTTCGGCAGTTGTTAGTGGGATTGCCCTTGTTGCTTTAAGGGGCAAACCCTTGTAATTTGTAAAACTGGTACTGTCTTTTTTAGTACTATTTTTTTGTTGAGCTTGTACCTGAAATAAACCCAAGCACGAAAAAATCATCAAAGAAATAAATCGCATAATATATATTTTTTGAAAGTTACTTAAATCAGGATAAATGTCTATTATTTTAGGCGGTCACTTATTACCGCTTATCCAAGATTAGCCTTTCTTATGTAAAAATTTTCTTAAAATCATTCGCTTTTATATCTATTTACGAAATCAATCGTATTTTTAATTATGCATATATTTAAATGGATGCGCTTTTTTTTGCTAACTAGCTTATTGTTAAGTAGTTACGGGCTTTTTAGTCAAAATATTTCCATCAATGGTATGGTAATAGATAGTGTGCTTAAAAAGCCACTAAATTCAGCAACGATATCCTTGGCTAATGCGAAGGATTCTTCCCTATTGAGTTTTACTAGGTCCGAGGAAGATGGTTATTTTGAGGTAAAAAATGTGAAAGCGGGTAAGTACCTTTTATCTATCTCCTATATTGGTTATGAGCATTTATGGCTTTCCCTTACTGTGGGGGCAAATGCTAAAGTTGATTTAGGCAATATTTATTTAATGGATGCTAGTAAAATGACAACTGTTACAGTCACGGCTAGGAGGCCTCCAGTGGTAATTAACAACGACACCGTTGAATTTAATTCCGAGAACTTTAAAACTGTGCCCAATGCTGTGGTGGAGGATTTACTTAAAAAGATGCCAGGGATTGAAGTAGATAAATCAGGCGCTATCACAGTAAATGGCAAAACGGTCACTAAAGTATTTGTAAATGGGAAAGAAATGTTTACGGGTGATCCTAAAATGGCAACTAAAAATTTAGCAGCGGATGCCATTGATAAAATTCAAGTATATGACCGCAAGTCGGACCAAGCGATGTTTACAGGTATTGATGATGGTAGTGAAGAAACTGCCATTAATTTAAAAATGAAAAAAGACAGGAACAATTCTACTTTTGGAAAATTGAGTGCGGGAGGTGGAACACCAGAAAGGTTTGATGCTTCTGGTAATGTTAACCGATTTAATAATGACATGCAATTGTCGGTAATTGGGGCTGCTAATAATACGAATCGCCAAGGATTTTCGAATGGAGACATTTCTAGTTTCTCAGGAGCAGGTGGTGGCGGAAGGGGCGGCGGTGGCGTAACCATTTCATTTAATGGCGGCGGCGGTGGAACCGATAATAATGCACAAGGGATTGCAACAACACTTTCAACCGGTGTAAACTATTCTAATGTTTTCAATGATAAAAAAACCGACTTCAATGCGAACTTAGCAGTGAGTGATGTAGAAAGAAATAACAATAGTGAATCTTTTACACAAAACCTTACACCAGGTAATTCATTTAATAGAAAATCGGTTTCAAATAGTACTACCGACAACCAACAACAAAAATTTGGAAGCGTGATTGACCATAAAGTTTCTGAAAGTTTTTCTTTTAAATTCACGCCCAATATCACTAGGCAACACAATACTTCATTAAGAATTGATACTACTATTACCTCCCTAACCGATGGAACCATTACCAACGAGGCAACAACAAATTCTACTTCGGCTACTGATGCATTAAATGCATCAAGTAATTTGTTGTTAAGAAAAAAATTCGCAAAAAAAGGGAGAACCATTTCTTCTACTATTACAAATAGTTATAACGAATCTACTTCTAATGGAACACAGTTTACAGAGCAATTGTTTTACGCAGGAGGTGCTGTAGTAAATGATTCTATACTGGATCAAGTAAATATAAGAAAAGGGAACACCACGGCATATTCGGCGAATGTAGTATACACGGAACCTATTACTAAAAAATCATTGCTTGAATTTAATGCTTATTTAAATAAAAGTATTGGGTCAAGCCGCAGAGAAGTGAGAGATAATAGCACAGGTTTATTAAATACCAACTTGTCTAATGAATTTAATAGCGACTATACTTATACAGGTGGGGGAATTAACTTCAGGGCGAATCAGAAAAAATTCAATTTCAGTACCGGTTTTTCTTTACAAAACACAAATTTAAAAGGGGAGAATGTAAGTAAGAATACAAAGATTAGTCAGGATTTTCAAGATATCTTACCTACAGCTACTTTCCAGTACAATTTTTCTCAGACTAAGAATTTGAATATTAATTATCGCACTTCGACACAACAGCCTTCTATTACGCAGCTCCAGCCGGTATTAGACCAAAGTAATATTAACTACCAAAGCATTGGTAATCCCGATTTGAAAAGAAGCTATGTGCACAATTTGAACTTAAGGTATTTTGCTTCAAAAATTTTAGCACAAAAGAATTTCTTTGCTACTTTAAATGCATCTACAACGAACAATTCTATTGTTAACAAAGACAGTGTATTACCTAGCAGGGTGATTCGTTCAACACCAGTG
>CAJATB010000073.1 GCA_903944755.1 uncultured Bacteroidota bacterium | reverse complement strand
AAACAAATAGCTGCTGCTAATTGGAAAATGAATTTAACATTAAGTGAAGCTGGAACCTTACTAGATGAATTGTTAAAAACACCTTATGGCCTAAAAGAAAACCAAGAAGCAATTTTTGCTGTACCTGCTCCATATATTCCTTTAACTATTGAAAAATTAATTGGAAATAATAATTTATTTGTTGCTGCACAAAATTGTCATCAAAAAAATAGTGGTGCATTTACCGGAGAAGTTTCTGCAAATATGTATGCTTCAATGGGTGTTAAACATATTGTTATTGGACATTCTGAGCGTCGTGAATATTTTGCCGAGTCGGATGCATTATTAGCAGAAAAAGTAGATGCTGTATTAGCTATTGGAAGCACTCCTATATTTTGTTGTGGTGAACCATTGGCAATTAGAGAAGCGGAAGCACAAAATGATTTTGTTGCTGCGCAATTAAAAAATTCATTATTTCATTTGTCAGCCGAACAATTACTTAATGTGGTAATTGCTTACGAACCCATTTGGGCAATTGGTACTGGGAAAACTGCATCTAGTGAACAAGCTCAAGAAATACATGCCTATATAAGAACAGTGCTGGCTGCAAAATATGGTCAAGCTATTGCTGATCAAATATCTATTTTGTATGGTGGAAGTGTAAAAGCAGCTAATGCGGTAGAATTATTCTCTCAACCAGATGTAGATGGAGGTTTAGTAGGAGGTGCTTCTCTTATTGCCACTGAATTTGCAGCTATTATCAACGCACTTAAATAGGTTTTAAAAGACTACTTTCGTAAACATGAAGAACATAAGAAATTTTTGTATCATCGCCCACATTGATCACGGTAAAAGCACCTTGGCAGATCGATTATTAGAACATACCAAGACAATTACGGAACGTGAAATGATGAACCAGGTTTTAGATGATATGGATTTAGAGCGGGAGAAAGGAATTACCATTAAAAGTCACGCGATTCAAATTAATTACGTGCATAAAGGGGAAACCTATACTTTCAATTTAATTGATACACCGGGCCACGTTGATTTTAGTTATGAAGTAAGTCGTGCTTTGGCGGCTTGTGAAGGTGCTTTATTATTGGTAGACGCTTCTCAAGGAATTCAAGCACAAACTATTAGCAATTTATACTTAGCACTAGACAATAATTTGGAAATCATTCCAGTTATTAATAAGATTGATATGGACGGAGCTAAAATCCCCGAAGTGACCGATCAGATTGTAGAATTAATAGGTTGTAAAGCAGAAGATATTTTATTAGCAAGTGGAAGATCGGGAATTGGTATTGAAGAAATTTTGCAAGCCATTGTAGAAAGAATTCCCGCACCTAAAGGAAATACGGAAGCGCCTTTACAAGCATTGATTTTTGATAGTGTATTTAATAATTTCAGAGGTATTATTGTTTATTATAGAATCATGAATGGGGTTTTAAAGAAGAACGATAAAATCCGATTTGTAGCATCCGGGCGAGACTATATTGCAGATGAAGTGGGAGTATTAAAATTAGCCATGACGCCAAAACCAGAAGTACGTGCTGGGGATGTGGGCTATATTATTACTGGTATTAAAGTTGCAAAGGAAGTTAAAGTAGGAGATACTATTACACTTGCCAATAATCCTGGTGAAATGATTCATGGATTTGAGGAAGTAAAACCAATGGTTTTTGCAGGAATTTATCCTGTTAATACCGACGAGTTTGAAGAATTGCGTGAATGCATGGATAAACTTCAATTAAATGATGCTTCTTTAACCTTTGAATTAGAAACATCCCAAGCTTTGGGATTTGGTTTCCGATGCGGGTTCTTAGGTTTATTGCATATGGAAATTGTGCAAGAACGGTTGGAGCGTGAATTTAACCAAACAGTTATTACAACAGTACCCAATGTAAGTTTCATAGCCTATACAACACGTGATGAAAAAATTGTTGTTAACAACCCTGCGGAAATGCCGGATCCTGTTAAAATTAAGCGTATTGAAGAACCTTTTATTAGAGCACAAATAATAACACTGCCAGAATATATTGGCAATATTATTACGCTTTGTTTAGGTAAAAGGGGGATGCTAATTAATCAAAGTTATTTAACCACAACCCGTGTGGAATTAATTTTCGAACTACCATTAACTGAAATCGTATTTGACTTTTACGATAAATTAAAAAGTTCAACCAGAGGGTATGCCTCATTTGATTATACACCAATTGATTATCGTCAGTCAGATATTGTGAAGATGGATATTTTATTGAATAATGAAAAGGTGGATGCTTTGAGTGCGCTAATTCACAGAGGCAAATCCGCTGAATTTGGACGTAAGCTTTGCGAGAAATTGAAAGAATTATTAACTAAACAACAATTTCAAATTGCGATACAAGCTGCCATTGGCGCTAAAGTAGTTGCCAGAGAAAACATCAGTGCTATGCGTAAGGACGTAACAGCAAAATGTTACGGTGGTGACATTAGTCGTAAACGTAAATTATTAGAGAAGCAAAAAGAAGGTAAGAAGAGAATGCGTCAAATTGGTAATGTAGAAATACCTCAAGAGGCTTTCTTAGCAGTACTTAAACTTGACTAAAAAATCCCTCCTTTAAAAAGAGGATTACTTATAGCGCTTCCGTAAAAGCGAGCAAATTGTTAAATCTATAGTCAATTCTTTCATCAGGGAAAGTCGTTTCAGGATGTGTAGTAGCTAAGAATACCGTATGCAGGCCTGCGTTACGGCCAAATTCCATATCGCTCATTCTATTGCCAACCATTATGGATTTCGAAAAATCTATTTGTGGAAATAATGCTTTAGCTTGAAATGCCATACCAGGCTGTGGTTTTCTATTAATGGAATCATTCGACAAATCGGTACAATAAAAGATATGGTCAATCCGACCACCTACAGCTACTATTTTTTCTACCATATGCTGGTGAATATTTTGTAAATCCGCTTCAGTCATCCATTGCTTACCAACACCTTTCTGGTTGGTTGTAATTATTATCTTATTAAACCTTTGGGATAATTTAGCAAATGCCAATAAACTTTCTTCGTAAAAGGTGAACTCCTTCCAATTGCGGATATAATCGTCTTTTTTTTCTTCGTTAATCACACCATCTCTATCTAAAAATAAGGTCCAACTAGTATCTATATCGGTTAATTTGAAAGACAAGTGATTTGAATTTAAGCGTTTTGAAATTGGTAAAATTGACTATCCGAAAATCTGAATCTCCACTAATTCGCAAATGATATGCCCCACAAGTATGTGAGATTCTTGAATTCTTGGTGTTGTATTAGAAGGAATATTAATTAAGTAATCACTTAATTCCTTCATTTTGCCTCCACTCGCTCCCGTAAATCCAATGGTTACTACTCCAATAGTTTTTGCCATTTCAAAAGCCTTTACAATATTAGCCGAATTGCCCGAAGTACTTATCCCTACCAAAACATCACCTGGTTTAGCAAGGCCTTCTAATAAGCGCGCATAAATTACATCAAAGCTATAGTCATTGGCTACCGCGGTTAGGTAGGAGGTATTACAATGTAATGCATCCGACGGCAATGCTTTACGGTCCTTATAAAAACGTCCTGAGAATTCAGCTGCTAGGTGTTGCGCATCGGCTGCACTACCACCATTACCTGCAAAATAAACACTATTGCCATTTTTAAAAGCATCTGTTATAGCAGTGGTGACTACATTTATTTGATTCAACATTGCTTCATCCGATAACAATTGTTTTTTAACATCAATTGAACCTTCAATAATATTTTTAATAGCTGGTATAGACATATAGGTATAATTTATAAATAAAGAACAGTAACACTGTCCGTTAAATTTGTTGATATAAAATTAAAAAATTACTGGCCATTGTTTCCCAACTATATTTCTTCTTTTCTTCAATGATGTTTGGAATATAGTAGGATGCTCCTTTTTCATATAGTTTCTCTATTCCCTGGGCTATCGCATCTACATTAGGCTCCACTACAATGCCAACTTTGTCATTGGGAACCGAATCGGCAAGCCCACCTACATTTGTTACAAGCATTGGCTTTTCAAAATGATAGGCAAGAGGAGTTACCCCACTTTGTGTGGCATTTATATAAGGTTGTATTATAAAATCAGCGCTACATACATATTTTTTCACTTCTGAATCAGGCACAAATTCATTGTGAAGGATAACTATTTCTGCTAGACCTAATTCTTTAATTAGTGTATAATAAGGAGTAGCATCCTCATAAAATTCGCCAACTACCATTAATTTAATTCCTGAATTTCGAATTACTGGAGTAGCCATCGCTTTTAACAATAAATCGAGTCCTTTGTACTTTCTAATAAAACCAAAAAATAATATAATTTTATCAGTAGTAGGTAAGTTTAATAAATTTCTAGCATTTTCTTTAGTTATGCTTTCGCCAAAATGATCGAATATTGGATGAGGTGAAAGTACTATGGGCTTATGTGAAAAGATCCTTACATCCTTGCTCACTTTAGCACTCATTGTTAAAAACCCGTCAATTGTATTTGCAAAGTATTGTGTAAATAATTTGTCACCAAGCCTGCGCTCGTGTGGGATGATATTGTCCACTAGCGAAATTACTTTCGTATACTTATTCCATTTAGCAATGCGTAAAATAGTTCCTAAACAGGGTCCAAAAAAGGGTAGCCAAAATCGAACAATAATAAGGTTTGGTTTAGCTTGCATAAGTTGCCAGCCCATTTTAATCCAATTAAATGGATTGATAGTATTGATACCTGCATTAATTTTAATATGCTTTGGAGCGGGTTGTTCTGTGTATTGCGTTTTACCAGGAAAAAGAAAAGAAGGGTATTGTAATGAAAAGGTTTCAATACTTGTTTCAATACCTTGGCTAGAGAAAGTTCTTGCCAATTTTTCATCAAAAGCAGAAAGGCCTCCTCTTAATGGCCAAGCTGGTCCTATTATAACAAGTTTGGTTACCATCCTTGCTTTTCGGCAATTAAATAATTATTTCTGTCTGCTGCGTTTCTATTTATTAATTCAGCAATAAACCCAGCTAAAAATAATTGCATCCCAATTAAAATTGAAGTTAATGCAATGTAGAACGCTGGTTTATTTGTAGCACTAAATTCGGGGTCAATAAGTTTACTTGTAATAATACTGCCAATAGCAACTACACCCACTAAAAAAAACAAGGTACCTAATAGCCCAAAAAATTGCATCGGTTTTTTACCAAATTTTGATAAAAATTGAATTGTCATTAAATCAAGAAATCCATTTACAAAACGCTCCCAACCAAATTTAGTAGTACCATATTTTCTTGCTTGGTGAACAACTACTTTTTCGCCAATTTTTTTAAACCCTGCCCATTTTGCAAGAATAGGTATGTACCTATGCATTTCGCCAAACACCTCAATGCTTTTCACTACTTTTAATTGGTATGCCTTAATACCGCAATTAAAATCGTGTAGTATTATGCCAGAACTTTTTCTAGCAACCGCATTGTATATTTTGGAAGGTATATTCTTTGTAAATGTATTGTCATACCTTTTCTTCTTCCAGCCACTTACTAAATGAAAACCTTGGTTGGTAATCATATCATAAAATTCCGGAATCTCGTCAGGTGAATCCTGTAAATCTGCATCCATGGTTACTACAATGTCACCCTGTGCGGCTTTGAATCCTTCGTTTAATGCAGCTGATTTCCCATAATTACGTTGAAAACGAATTCCTTTTAAGCTTGAATAGGTAACGCGTAGTCTTTCAATTACCGCCCAACTATCATCATCACTTCCGTCATCAACCATAATAACCTCGTAAATAAATTTATTATCCTGCATTACTTTGTCAATCCACTCCATTAATTCTGGTAATGAATCGGCTTCGTTAAATAAGGGTATGACAACTGAAATTTGCATAATTATATCTTATTCTAATTAATTAGTTAGCTGCCTGCTCTTGAAAGGGGTTCGGATTTTTCTTAGCAACAGCTGCTCCAATTAAGGAAGCTATAGCACCCAAAAATCCTGTACCAAGGATTGCACCACCCAATGCGAAAGGCAAAAAGAATTTCTTTGTCATTGTTAGCGCTTGTTCTATCATCTCGTCCGTCATTTGAGGATTCTTTTCAAGTTCTTTACGTGTAATAGAAATTATCATATCAACCATATCAGGGAATATAAACTTGGTAGCTAATATCGTATACAAGGAAGTAATTGCAATGATAACCGCTGTTGTTTTAAAACCATGTGCAAATACATTTCCAAAAGTTACATTGTGGTTGCTTTCATTCGCAAATAAAATGGCACTATAAATAATACCAGCAAAAAGTATTCCTTGACTAATCCAGCTAAGATATGTTTTTTCATATAAGTTAAATACATACATTACTACTGCAAAAACAATTGATAGGGCACTTAGAATTACGCCTTTAACAATATGAGAGGTTATTTTATTTTCCATTTTTTTTATTTATGATTAATTAGAGTTTTTGTGTCCTTTCGCAATAGTGCCAATAATTTTTCCACTTAATTTTTTATCCCAGAAGGGTGAATTAGCAGATTTGCTTTTTGATTCTTTAGCTGTCATACAAGTTTGCAAGCTTGTACTAAACAACGTTAATTCAGCCTCGCCACCTTCTATAATGCTGGCTGCAGGTAAATTAAATATGCTTCTTGCGTTTGTCGAGAATAATGCAGTGAGCTTTTCTAGTGATAAGCTAGGCAATAAATGATGCACTGCAGCAAAGCTTGTTTCTATGGAAGCAATGCCAGGTTTTGCATTTTCGAATTCAATTGTTTTACCATCCCAGTCCTGTGGCATATGGTGTGAACTAATACAATCTATGGTCCCGTTTTCAACGGCTGCTAACAATGCTTTTTGATCCAATTTAGTTCTAAGGGGAGGGAACACTTTTAATAAGGTATCATAATCGTGTAAATCTTCTTCCGAGAAAAATAAATGGTAAGGTGTTACACTACATGTTAATTGTAATCCTTCCTTTTTCGCTTCACTTATCATGCCCAGCCCTTTTGCAGTTGAAACGCCAGTTATATGCAATTTCGATTTTGTGTAGCGTAATAATTCTATGTCACGGGATATAATCAATTCTTCTGCAATAGCTGGTATTCCAGGAAGGCCTAGTTTAGTGGACAAAATACCTTCATTCATTAAACCCAAACTCCCCAAACTTTTATCTATTGGCATTTGAATGGCCACACCATCAAAAGCTTTCACATATTGTAGGGCTTTTAAAAATAAAAGCGTGTTCTGCACTGGATGCAACCCATCACTAAATGCGACTGCTCCGTTGGTATGCATGTCAATCATTTCGGCTAATTCCTTGCCTTCTAATTTTTTAGATAAAGCGCCAATTGGATAAATGTGAATAGGTAGTGCTTGACTATTTTGTATAATATAACTTACTTGTGATTTATTGTCAATCACAGGGTTAGTATTCGGTATAGCAAAAACAGTTGTAAAGCCACCATTCATTGCTGCAGCAGCACCTGTTGCCAAAGTTTCTCTATGTTCCATTCCAGGATCACAAAAATGAACAAATAAATCAACGAACCCAGGACTTACAATGGTTCCAGGATTGTCAATTATTTGATCAGCTTCGCCTTTGTAATGATCAGTAATAGAAATGATTGAATGGTCTTTTAGAAGAATATCTTTAACTAAACCATTAAATGGTGATTGAGTATCTGCTATTTTGACTTGCCTGAGAAGAATTGTCATCGGGTCAATAATATTTAGTGCAATATACCCCGTTTTTGCATTAGCATGGCGATTTACAGCTGAAAATGATTGATAAACTGCCATAAACCGCCTAAAATATTTGGATTAGTTGCTACTGAAATAGAGGGCAGGGGTTGTTTCAAGCAACAATTTGTCAATTTCGTAGGAAAAATGACGAATTCTATTAAAAAAACTACATATTCGTAGCCGAATAAGTTATCAATATGAATACACTGCATTTTAATGATTATTTAGTTTTCTTCCTCTATTTTCTAGTGGTAACTAGTTATGGCCTTTATGTTTATCGTAAGAAAATGAAAGCGACAGTATCTGCTTCACATGATTATTTCTTAGCGGAGGGTTCCTTAACATGGTGGGCAATTGGGGCCTCTTTAATTGCATCCAATATTTCAGCTGAACAATTTATAGGAATGAGTGGTAGTGGTTTTAAAATGGGGTTAGCCATTGCTGTATATGAATGGTTGGCAGCAGCTACTTTATTAATAGTTGCTATTTTTTTTATACCGGTTTATTTAAAAAATAAAATCTATACCATGCCTCAGTTTTT
>CAJATB010000072.1 GCA_903944755.1 uncultured Bacteroidota bacterium | reverse complement strand
TCGCCAGCAGCTAATGAACCTGTCGTTATTGTCGGAACACCTGCTGCATTTATTGTACCATCATAATCTCGCGTATTCGCAACTGATGTTATCGTAATCGGTAACTGAGTAATTGTAAAAGTTGTAGAAAACAATTGATTATTACAAGATCCGCCAACAATTGTAACATCCATTCGATAATTACCAGAATATATTGGTGGACCTATACCAGAATATGGGATCGAAGTACTAATTGGAATATAAGTGATGAGTAACCCTGTTCCATAGCATGAGTTTTGAGTGTACCCTGGTGATTGATTGGTACCATTATAAATATAAGGAGTAAGATTAGTAAATGTAATTTTAGGTGGATCAATTATCTCCGCCATGGCTTGCAAAGTCAATAGCATCACTCCCAACAAAATATATAGCACCCTTCTTTTCAAAATATATTTGAATGTTTAATTAGCGTAATAAACACCCTATACTATTTAGAAAAAATACAGGCTAATGAATGTTTTAATATTCAAAACATAAAATAGCATTACCAAATTCGCTAAACATTTAGGGGGACTCGAAATATGTTTCCGAGTCCCCCTAAAATTACTACAATTAGTACATATTCTACTTAAATTAGTGTTAATCCAGCTACTGTATTCCGTTCACAACTGCTTCTTTATGAACCTTTTGTACCAACCCTTGTAAAACTTTACCAGGCCCTACTTCGGTAAATTCAGTGGCCCCGTCGGCTACCATTGCTTGAATAGTTTGCGTCCAACGAACCGCACCAGTTAATTGGGCAATTAAATTTTGCTTTATTTGAGATGGATCATTAACTGCTGCTGCCACCACATTTTGGTATACTGGGCATATTGGGGTGTTAAATGTTGTTGCTTCAATTGCTGCGGCTAATTCAATTTTTGCTGGCTCCATTAATGGGGAATGAAATGCTCCTCCTACTGGTAAAACCAATGCACGCTTTGCACCAGCTTCTTTCATTTTCTCGCAAGCAACTTCAATCCCCTTTACCGAACCAGATATTACTAATTGCCCTGGACAATTGTAATTTGCTGGCACTACTACTTCGCCAGTTTCTGTTTGCACGGTCGCACAAATTGCTTCTACTTTTTCGTCGGCCAAAGCTAATACTGCAGCCATTGTACTTGGTTGTTTTTCACAAGCAGCTTGCATGGCTTTTGCACGGATACTTACTAAACGTAACGCGTCTTCAAAACTTAAAGTTTTATTAGCAACTAATGCACTAAATTCTCCTAACGAATGTCCTGCTACCATATCGGGCACTACCGAAGGCATAGTTAAATAGGCAATAACAGAATGTATAAATACAGCTGGTTGTGTTACGTTAGTTTGTTTTAATTGCTCATCGGTTCCTTCAAACATAATATCGCTAATTCGGAAACCTACTATTTCATTGGCCTTTTCGAATAAAGCTTTTGCTGCTTCATTTTGTTCATATAAATTTTTCCCCATTCCTGAAAACTGACTTCCTTGACCTGGGAATACATAAGCATGTTTTGACATAGCAATAAATTTTGCCAAAAATAAACGAATTCAGTAATACTAAATGCAATAATTAACTAAATAAAAATGGTGGAGCATTTGCTCCACCATTTTTTACTAACTATACCGCCATGTATGAGGTTTGTTTATAATAATTAATCATTAATCTCGATATATTTTAAAAACTCCATTCTAGTTTGTTCTTCTTGAAATTTGCCACCAAAAAACGTGGTAATTGTATTTGAACTATCGTCTTTTACACCACGGCTTGACACACATAAATGCTTTGCATCCATCATTACCGCAACGTCCTGCGTTTGCATAATAGTTTGTAACGCTTTTGCTATTTGCATAGTTAAACGTTCT
Source organism: uncultured Bacteroidota bacterium (assembly GCA_903944755.1). Lineage (GTDB taxonomy): Bacteria > Bacteroidota > Bacteroidia > Chitinophagales > Chitinophagaceae > Sediminibacterium. The sequence continues at coordinate 1,422 of CAJATB010000072.1, read as the reverse complement.
TGTACCTGTGGGCGTTTTGAAAAATATTCTACTAAACGATTTAGCTTACTTAATCCTATCACCTTTCCACTACTAATATAAGCAACATGTGCTTTACCAAAGAATGGTACAAAATGATGTTCACAATTTGAATAAAAATTAATATTCTTTTCTACCAACATTTCATTGTATTGAAACTTATTTTCAAACAAAGTCATGTTTGGCATGTTTGCCGGATTCAATCCTTGGAACAATTCTTTTACATACATTTTCGCTACACGAAGTGGCGTACCCCTTAAACTATCATCGTTTAAGTCCATGCCTAGTATATCCATTATAGCTTTGAAATGTGGCTCTATTGCTGCAATTTTTTGGTCATCAGTTTTGTCAAATGCATCGGAACGCATTGGAGTTTCCACCGAACTCGCTTTATGTTGGTCGCCCATTTCTTCAATTAATAATTCGCTTAAATTAATTGTTGCTTCTTTAAGCGGGGTAGTCGACAAAGTTTCTTTCTGTTTCATACAGACGTATTTTTAGATCAAGTGTGTCAGATATTCTTGGCCTTAATAAATTGTAAATCACAATTGCAATATTTTCTGCAGTAGGATTTAAATTCAAAAAAGCGTCGGTATCTAAATTTAAATTTTTATGATCGAACCTGGAAATAATTTCCTCCTGAACCATCTTGCTTAAATCCTTTGTGTTTATCACGAAGCCTGTTTTGGCGTCGGGATAACCGTTCACTTGCACTACTAATTCATAGTTGTGCCCGTGGTAATTGGGATTAGAGCATGCTCCAAATACGCGTTGGTTTTCTTCCAAGCTCCAGTCTGCACAAAACAACCTATGTGCTGCATTGAAATGCTCTTTTCTAAAAACCGCTACTTTTTGTGCCATGGTACAAATTAAGGGTGTAAAGTTACATTATATATAACGTGAGGAATTGTATTTTGTTTAATCTTTAAAATAAAAAGTTAAACGTTTAAGCTTTTAAGCTTGTTTTGAAGGGAATTCCAAACAAAAAGAAAATGAATGAGGGCAAATATGCCATTATTCTCCAAAATATTCCACGAATATACGCGGGGTCTCGTACAATTTAACAGCATGCAATTGCACTTCAACTGGGATTTGAGGCACCAATTGCTGCCAAATGGCTATTGCGAGGTTTTCAGTACTACACATTTGACCTTGCATAAAAGGCACGTCAATGTTTAAATTCCGGTGATCTATCTCGTCAATGACATACTTTTTAATAATAAGGCTCAATTTTTTCACATCGAATAAAAATCCCGTTTCCTTATTGGGAGTGCCCTTAATAGTTACATATAGCTCATAGTTATGCCCATGCCAGTTCTCATTCGCACATACCCCAAATACTTCCTCGTTCTTTTCCTTACTCCAATTTGGGTTAGCCAACTTGTGCGCAGCGTTAAAATGCTC
>CAJATB010000071.1 GCA_903944755.1 uncultured Bacteroidota bacterium | reverse complement strand
GTGAATCATATGATAAACTTCTTTCAAAAAATCAAAAAGATATAATTGAAATCGATAAGAATTATATTCAGAAGTTTGTTAAGATTTCAATTTACCTAAAAACTAAAAAAAATAATACACAAAAAATATTTGAATCAATTAACGGCACTAAAGATGATAAGGAACTTACCGAATTAGTTAATCTTCTAAAAAATCAAATTCACACATACGATTTATTAGTATTTCACTCAATAAGTATGATGATTTCACTCGTTAAAAATGACCTAATTTCATTTTACGAAATTTACGAATGTTTTGACCAATTAGGTGTATTTAATTCAAATTGGGAGAATGAGGTATCAGAAAAATTAACAGATATTGGAGATGGAATTAATGAACTAATGTATTCTATTAACAAAATGGAAAATAAGATTGTTAGCTCGATTGATAATTTAACTTATGTAACAAAAGATTCATTCAGAGAATTAAGCGATTCAGTTGAAAAGCAATTAACAAATATTGATTCAACTATAAAGTTCAATAATTTTCTAAATGTGATTCAAACATATCAAATGTATAAAATCAATAAGAATACAAAGCGATTAAATTAAAACCATAATCATCATTATTATGATATAAATCAAAAACAAATATTTATAAATAGATTGATATAAAAAGATAAATTAGAAACCACTATTGAAGTGAAATTCAGTATTAAAATTATTTAAATCAAACAACATATTTATGTCTGAAGAAATAAACTCAATGAATGATTTATTTATATTTTCAAAATTATATAAAGTTAGATTTTCAGATGAAAGCGAATCATTAATTCCATTAAATCTAATACTTGGCCCATTTTTATAAAACCTGGCTGTAATAATCTGTAAATAGTTTGTAATATTTTTATCAGTATACTTAATATATTTCATTTAGTAAATATATATGAATTTATTTAGATTCTTTTTAGAATCTCATTTCTTTTTTGCTGATACTCTTCATCTGTTATCAAACCTGCATTATTCAATTCACTTAGTTCTATAAGTATTTCTTTAATTGACCTCTCAGAATCACTTATAGGTTTAACTTCTTTAATTTTCTTTCCATTTTTTGGTCCAATAAACTCTCCTTTACCCATAAATGAACCCATAGTCTGAAACTCCTCTTTAACTTCATCTCTTAACGAATTCACATAATATTTAAACATCTTCTCATCACTATGCCCACTTATTTTTTTTATATCTATAGGTGAAATTTTTTCAGTTAAAGCAAAGTTGATGAAGGTTTTTCTTCCCATATGTGTATGTAAAACTTCATAAAGTTTCTTCTCATCTTCAGTTCCATCCTTATACCCACTTCCGCTCCTAACTTCAATATTCACCATATTACTCAAATCATCTTTAACTTCTAACCCTATCCTCTTTAACATTGAATTAGTGTTCGCATTAGAAAGGAACTTATCTCCAACAAATCGCGGAAATAGATAATGAGTATCTACCTTATTTCCATCATTTCGTTTCCCATTTTTATCTTTTGAATATTTCATCCATATTGCCCTACTCATCTCATTCATAGGAATTGTAGTGGGCGCAGACGTTTTAATCCTAATCAATTCAAAACAATCCTTAGCAAAATCAAAATCAGCTACTTTCAGATTTGCAGCATCCACATATGCTAAAGATGTTGAACAAAGGAAACAGAAGAAATCCTTTACCACCTCCATTGATGTATATTTCTTACAATGGGGTATTATTTCAATATTATCATCCTTATCATATTTCTTTTGATTAAACACATCTTCTACAAAGAAATACCTCTCTTCTTTCTTCTTAAATGTTTCACATTTAGGATTATACTCTCCATTTAAACTATAATGGAAATCAGTAAAATTATAAATGGATTGTAATTGTTTTGTAGTTAATGCTAATATTGTCTTCTTTGAAACTTCTTTAAGATTTGGTGAATCAAACCTCCCTAAATCAATGTTATGATAATCCATTTTTAATCCCCACTTTAAGAAGTTTCTGAAAGTAGAATTGTATTTGTTAACCGAAGAGTTAGCAAAAGAATGGTTCTTAATAGCCCATTCACCAAATTCTCTAAATAAGGTATACCTACTCCTTAATTCTTCAAATTGGATTGAGTTCTGCTTCTTTGCATTGAAAAAATCTCTCCACCTTTCCATAATTCTACTATTCTTCTCAAATGAGGTTATTTTCAAATTATCCCCCATATGAACCCTACCCCTTAAATGGTTAATATATTCATCAATAGTTTGAATAACGAAGAATCGGTTAATCTTACTTTCTACATCTGTATTATTAGATAAAACTGATTTATGGGACTTATATCTCTCCTTAACTAATTTTGCAGTGGGTACCTTCTTTAATAAAATTAATGATTGAATTACCTCCTCAACATTCATCTTAAGTTGCTTAAGTTGATTGTTTTTTAACTGATGCTCCTTCTCCGCCTTTTTAATAGGGGTTAAATCATTATTTGAATTGAAATTCTTCTCATCTGTAATTTCTACCCCACAAAAGAAATCACATCTACTATCTCTATTGTAGGTATACCTTAATCGTATTCTACACCCCATAGGATTGGGTTTTGCATAAAACTTTAATGAAGACATCTTTTATGATTTATACCCTAAAAATAAGGTTTAAAATTGTAATGTGTGACCTATAGTCACACACATATGTCAAATTAAAATAATGTATTAGTTATAACTTATTGTAAATCAATATGTATGTCATTAATTTTAATATAAAACGTCCCCCGTCCGGTCCGCGTAAAAACAATTAACCCCTTGATAATCAAGGGGTTTTTTATTGGGTGTAGCTGAAAGTGTAGCAAAGTGACTCTTCAACTACATTTTAATCATTTTAAATTGGTGAGATATCTTACCATCTGCAGAACTAACCCTAAAAATATATGTCCCTCCTGAAAGCTGTCCAAGCATAATTGGGGTTCCCGCATTTAGTCCCTGTATACGAGTAACTATAGCTCCAGTAGAAAGTTCATATACCTCCAAATTAAGTCTTTGATATCCCTTTATTGAGAAATCAAAATTTATTTGATTTACAAAAGGATTAGGAACTAACTTAATGAATTCAGTAGAACTCAAATTAATTATATCTGTAACAAGGTAATAATAGCTTTGACTTGAAATAGTTTGGCAACCTACAAGATTCGATTTGATTGAATAACTAGCATTCTCTGTTGGTTTATAAATATTACTATCAATTCCACTTATTACTGTACCATTTTTATACCAATCTATTTTATAAGGATAACTCGATATCAGATTTCCTTTATCATCTCTAGAAATAGATATACTTTGAGGGCATTCTACAGAAAGTGTACCAGATCTTCTAAAATCACCTTGAAACGTTCCCCAAATTGGTTTTCTTTCATTAATAATAGTGGGATCTGCAAAATCTAAAACAGCGTATTTATTGTTTTTAAATGTTGTTGAATAATAATCATACATAGGACTATTGAAATAATTATTCGCACTTGCAAAACTATTTATTCTGTTACAGTATATTGGTTTTATTTGATTTGAAGCAAATGTCGTATTTGCAGTTATTGAATTTGGATTATCATAAATACCAGTGAAAGAACCACTTTCATTTGCGAAATACAACATATTCTTAATGTAAAGGATATTTGCACTTATCGAAGTAGAATCAGCATATCTCCATTTTATTACCTTATCCGTATTAATAGCGAAAATATCCCCCTTCATAGTCGCAACATAAATTACTCCATATTCATTTATACTTGGAGTTGACCTAATTGATGCGTTTACATTAATTGACCATAAAACTTTACCAGTAATTGGATCTATCTTATAGAAATCCCCCTTTTCATTTCCTACATATACATTCCCATCAGCGTCAATTACTGGTGATGATTGAATCGAAGCACTTAAAGTGATATTCCATTTAACTAAAATTGAACCATCAGTATTCAATTTAAACTTTATAAACCTTCCTGCATCTGTTCCTACATAAATATCATTGTTTGCATCAACGGCTGGAGATTTTAATACTATATCCCCAAATGATATTTTCCACTTTGGAGATGTCTGGGCGTCAGGCTTTGAGATATCAAAACCATACAATGTTCCAGACTGACTCGTAAAAATTAGTTTCCTGTCTAATGTAATCACCGCAGAAGTATTTATTGGCGCATCACATAAAAAATTCCATATATTTTTACCAGATTTATAATCGTAGGCAAAAAAGTTTTTATTAGAGACACCAAGATATATTCTGCCCAAAGCTGAATCAATAGTTGGAGTAACATAAGAAATCCCTCCAAGTGCAATAGTAGACCATAATGAAACTCCATTTTTAGAATACCCATTTAAATTACTACCATTAGTAATGAAGATTAAAGAGTCAGATGAAATTGATGGTGTTGTAAAAATTTTGGACTGAACTGTTAATGGGAGTATGGTATTCGCATTTCGATCAAGAACAACAATTGAAGATCCCAAAATAGGATCATAGGAGGAGTCCGCCGTTATAATGGTATTTTGATTCAATGCACTTATCCCACCTAATATGCCTGCCTTAAATTTCTTGGTTAGACTAATTAATTTTACTGTTGCTATTGAAGAATCTCTGCCATTGTCATTATCGATTACAACTAGTTTTATTTTATTAGTCCCCAATTTAAAGAAAAACGAGAAAACTGTATCTGTCTGATTTACTAAACTATCATTCACATACCATAAATATTTTGAAATAGTCCCATCTGGATCTTTAGTTCCACTTGCACTATAGTTTAACTTAACAAAATTATATTCTCCAACATTTTTAATCTCTTTATCTAACAACTTTGTGACTTTTGGCAATGTATTAAAAGGCGTTCCACTTAGTACATTACTAAAATCACTCTCAACAAGTGCATTATTAACAGCAATTAACCTGTAGAAATATTTTTGATTTACTTGTATATTTAACTTGTCGTTATATTGAAGGAGTTTGCCTGAAATTGAATCTATTAATTTTGTTGGCAAAGCAATAGTATCTCTATAAATTTTTATAAATTTAATTTTAGCTGTATCTACATTTGACCATTTCAACATTAAAGTTCTCAATACAGGATTAACAGAGTCTAACTTTGGTTTTTGTAAAATTGTTTGAAATGAAGAAAACTTTGACCAAGAACTAATATTAAATGTATCTGCTGCCGCAACTCTCCAATAATAATCTTTATTAAAATCTAAGGTCCCAATTGTTCCTAATGTATCTTTTACATTTTTTCTAATTGTAGTATTTGCAAAAAGCGAATCAGTACCAAGTTCGAGAACATAATTTGTTGCAAAATCAGCCTTGCTCCATTTAAAAACAATTGATGTATCATTCTTTAAAGACCTATTGGCTGGAGATAACAAATTAGGACTTGATAAAAGCAAGGTATACAATTCATTACTGAAATCACTCTTAGAATTATCAGAATACACATTTTTAACTCTATAAAAATATTTAGTAGCACTTACAACGTTAAAACTATCGGTAAAACTTGTTGAATCTAATGAATTCAATGTTGCATATTCCTTAATTGTTGAGGTATCAGAAATCGGAGACAGACTCTTATAAATATTTATTTTAGATAAAGTAGATGCAAAAGATTTTTCTATTGTTAATTTTACTTTTTTACTATCAATTTCAACTTTAGTTAAAACAGGATTAGATACTTTAGGGATAAATACTTGGAAACCAGTGTTTTGAATACTATCAAATATTTTATCATTAGTTCCTAAAGCATTTCCCTCAGAATTTCCCCAGACCCATAAACTCCCATTTTTTTTAAAAGCTGCTGCATGCTCTTGTTTTGAACTTATAGATAACCAATCATTATCTTTTATTAACTTTGGAGTTACCTCGTTATTTATGGCACTCCCAATACCAAGCATCCCCCATGAATTAGCCCCCCATGACCACAATGTATTGTTACTTTTTAACCCGAAAGATGAATACCAACCTGCGGCTGTTTGTACCCAAGTAGTGTCATTTGAAATTAAAGTAATATTATTCCTGCTATTATAACCATTCAAGTTTATTCCAAAAGAACCTGAGAAATTACTACCAAAAGCATATAACTTTCCTTTATTATTTATCAATAAAGCATGTTCAACTCCAGCACTTAAATATTTCCAATTTGAATCACTAATTTTTACAGGAGAATCATTTATACTATCTAATTTATTAATTAAATCTTTGCCCCAATGCCATAAAGTACCATCTTTCTTTATCGCAATCGAATAATCAGTATTGATAGCAACTTTTTGCCAATTACTGTCAATTCCAACTTGCGTTGGTATAATCCTGTCCAATTTGTCACCACCTCCTAATTGACCTGAAGTATTGTTACCCCATGACCATAGTTTACCAAAATTATCTATAACTGCAACATGATTCCTACTAGCACTAAAATCTACAACTTTACCCAACTTTAAAACTTTTACCAAAATTGTTTTATTAGATTTTGTACTGTCTCCAATAATACCATTACTATTAGCACCCCAAGCCCATAATGTACTATCATATTTTAAAGCAAACCCAAAGCCATCTCCAGTAATAATGTTTTTCCAAATTTTTTGACTAGAAATAACTTTTGGAACTTTCGATCCAAAATTATCTCCCCAAGCCCATAATGTACTATCATTTTTAATTGCTACTGTCCCATAAAATCCTGCTGAAACTGAAGTCCATTCATTATTTGTTCCAATTTTAAATGGAGTATATTTATTACCCGAAACACCAATTCCAAGTTGTCCAAAATCATTTCTACCCCAAGAATATAAAAAACCACTAGCATTTAAAACAAGATAATTATTAGTTGAAGCAGAAATGCCAACCCAATTACTTCCAATATTATATTTTATAGGTGAAATTGATGACAACAAGGTGTTACACCAAATCGGATTTATTGTCCAAATAGATCCATCCTTATTTAATAAAATTGAACCGAAATCTCCAATATCTGACCAATTTGTATCTTTGCCAATTCGAATTGGTGAATAAAGTTTATAATTTATTGTGTCAGAATTAATAAATGAATTATTATTTCCAAAACCCCATAAACTACCGTTAATTTTTAACCCTAAAACCGTACAATTACCCCCATTAAAACCTTGACTTGACACTTTTTTCCAATCTTTATCATTGCCAATTTTTATAGGCCTTTTTATTTTCTCTTTTTTCCCAGTTAAAAGTTCATTTGCATTATTATATCCCCAACCCCAGAGTGTGCCATCATTCTTTATTGCAAAATTATTAGATACTGTAGTGAAAATTTTAACCCAATTTGTATCAGAACCGATCCTTGATGGAACACTTATTGAATTAGGTAATGTTGAATCACCTAAAAAACCTTTCTCATTAGAACCATCGTTAAAACCATTATTACCCCAGGCCCACAATGTCCCATCAGTCTTGATTGCATAAGTTGACATTAGAGGTGATAAACTAATGTCCAACCAGTTATTTTCTCTCCCAAATTGAGTTGGCTGTACATAAACTTGCTGATTATCATTAAATCCCCATTGCCATAAAGTCCCATCTTTTTTTATAGCATATACTTTTGTACCAAAAGCAGATATTTTCCTCCAATTTGTGTCACTTCCAATCTGCACAAATTTAGACTGATTACTACCTGAATTATCACCTAATGCTCCTGACTCATTGCTACCACAAGCCCATAATGTTCCATCATTTTTGATGATGTAGGAACCAGAACCTGACACAACTATACTTTGTGCATTCAAGATAGTATTACAAATTAGTATAAAAATAAAAGTAATAAAACATTTGAAAATAGAATTTCCCCTCATAAAAAAGATTTGAAATAATTAATCAATGGGGGATTGATATTAATAATTATAAAAATATACTTTTTTTAGATATAAATCAGTAGCAGAATCCGTAGCTACTACCCCCTATTTAACCCTATCTGGAGTAGTCATAGCAAGAAAAGTATAATTATAACTCCTTTATATCTGATGAATTAGGTGGTTTGAGATGAGTTTGAATTAAGTTAGAACTCACCGTCCGGTCCGCAAAAGCCCTTAACTTTCAATGAGTTAGGGGTTTTTTAATTAAGTAGCGTTTTTAAGCATTGTTATAAATAAAAGGGCCCATTTAAAAATGAGCCCTTTTATGATCCCTATAAGAATTACTTTTTCGAGGGAGTTTCTTGCACTAATTGAGCTTTCACTTGAGTAAGTATCTCCGCTTGTAAGCTATCAATAGACTTAGTCACATATACCACTTCCTGATGCGACAAATTGCTATTATCTACAATTTGACGGATTACAGATAACTTTTGATAATGTTTGTTAATCTCAGTTTCAGAGAACTTTAAAGTAAATGTTTTCTCTGCAGCAAATGCGGTTAAGGCCATTACGCCCATGCCGATAAAAATACCTTTTACTAAGTTGTTATTCTTTCTCATCTTTAAAATTATTTTTTAGCTGGTGTAGCAGCCATTATACTGTCTAATTTATAGCTTTTATTGATGTCAGTTTGTAAACTGTCAATCGCAAAAATTAAGGCTTTTGCTTGTGCATGTGGTAAATTACTTTGATCAATTACGCCTTTTATGTTGTTTAAATTTTGCCAATGAAAATTCATTTGATCTTCTGAAAATTTAATAGTTACCGCTTTTTCTATCGTGAAAGATAAAAGAGCAAAAGCACCTGCTACGATTGTAAATTGTTTGATTTTGTTTTTCATTTTTTTGATTTTATTTATTTAAAAAATTATTGAATTACTTGATAATACCATTTATAAGTTGTTTTTGATACTAATGGGGTTGCGTTCGTGTTTAGCGTGAAATCAG
>CAJATB010000070.1 GCA_903944755.1 uncultured Bacteroidota bacterium | reverse complement strand
CTTCCATAATGACTTCGTTAAGAATTAAGGGAGATATAATTTCTCAAATTGGCACACTTAATGCTTTGCCTAATGATGAAGTTATTGATGGGCATGGACTCGTATTAGCGCCTGGTTTTATTGACTCTCATAGCCACCACTTTGGTGATTTAAGAAGAAACCCTGCGGGATTATCCACTTCTAACCAAGGGATCACAACTATCATTATTGGACAAGACGGTGATAGTTACTCGATGGATTCACTTACTAAATTTATGAAGGAACGTCCTATTGTGGCAAACGTTGCGAGTTATACAGGACAAGCTGCATTGCGCAAAGAAGTTATGGGTGAAAAAAATGTATTTCGAAAAGCAAGTCAAGCCGAAATAGATAAGATGAAACTAATTTTGAAAAGCGAGTTATTAAAAGGCGCTATTGGACTTTCCACCGGATTAGAATACGAAGCAGCTTTTTATTCAACACGTGACGAAGTGTTACAATTAGCCCAAGTAACTGCAGATAATAATGGAAGATACACTAGTCATATAAGGAGTGAGGATATTAATATGGACGATGCTATCGATGAAATTATTGAAATTGGAAGAATTACAAAAATGCCCGTACAAGTATCTCATATAAAAATTGCCAAAAAAGATGATTGGAATAAAGCAGGTTTAATTTTAAAGCGTTTGGAAAAAGCAAGAGCAGAAGGGGTTAATATTTCTGCAGACGTATATCCCTACACTTTTTGGAATTCTACATTAAGGGTACTTTTCCCAGACAAACAATTTACCAGTTTGCAAAGTGCACAGTTTGCAGTAGACCAATTGTTTGATGCCAATGAATCGGTTGTTGTAGCATTTGCACCTAATTCAAATTATGTAGGAAAAACACTTGCCGTAATTGCAGCGCAAAGAAAGGAACAGCCAGCGCAAACATTAATGAACCTAATAAAAATCGCGAGTGATTTTGACGAACAATATCCTGACTATAAAGGAAGTACCGAAGCCATTGCGGGAAAGTCTATGAACGAGAATGATGTGATTGATTTTATACAATGGCCTTTTGCCAATATTTGTTCAGATGGTAATGCTGGTGGGCACCCTAGGGGTTACGGTGCTTTTACACGCGTACTTGGAAAGTATGTTAGAGAAAAAAAATTAATGCCTTTGGAAACGGCCATTTATAAAATGACAGGGATGACTGCCGATTTTTTAGCAATCAAGGATAGGGGTGTGATTGCTGTTGGAAAAAAAGCTGATTTAGTATTACTGAATCCTTTAACGGTTAATGATTATGCAACTATTAATGACAGCAAGGCTTTGTCCACAGGTATTGAGGCAGTATGGGTAAACGGACAAATTGTATACAAAGCACAAAAAGCGACAGGTAAATTACCTGGAGTATTATTAATAAAATAATATTTTACTACCAGGTTTAATATCTTTAATTAATTCAACTATTTTAATTTCTCAAACTAGTATTGGTACATGAAAAATGCAATTATTTTAACAAGTGGTTTATTAAAAACCTCTGATGCAAAAACTGCCCATGGTTTAATTCGGGGAACAGAAAGGTTTACGATTATTGGGGTAGTGGATGGTCCTGAAACAGCTGGCGAAGATGCAGGCATTTTATTAGACGGAAAAAAAAGAGATATTCCGGTATTTGGTTCTTTTGGCGAAGCAATAGTAAGGTTGCCAAAAATTGATTTTTTAATTATTGGCGTAGCAACAGTAGGCGGAATATTGCCAACTAATATGCTAGAAGTAGTAATAGAAGCTATTAATGCAGGCGTTTCAATTGTAAATGGTTTACACGAATACTTAAGTGAAAAACCAGCTATAGTTAAGTTAGCCGAGCAAAAGAGTGTGCAATTAATAGATGTTAGGAAGCCCAAGTCTCGAGAACAACTTAGTTTTTGGACTGGAGAAATTTTTAAAGTTAAAGCTCCAATTATTGCACTATTGGGCATGGATTGTGCAATGGGAAAAAGAACAACTGCAAGAATGCTAATGCAAGCTTGTATTGCGAATGGTTTAAAGTCTGAAATGATTTACACTGGTCAAACTGGTTGGCTGCAAGGTGGAAAGCATGGTTTCATTTTTGATTCTACTTTAAACGATTTTGTTTCTGGCGAACTAGAAAATGCAATTGTAACCTGTGCGAAAGAAACCAATGCAGCTATTATATTTTTAGAAGGGCAGTCTTCTTTGCGCAATCCTAGTGGCCCTTGTGGCATTGAGTTATTAATTTCAGGTAACGCTAAGCATACT
>CAJATB010000069.1 GCA_903944755.1 uncultured Bacteroidota bacterium | reverse complement strand
GAAATATTCGCTTCTTGTTCGGTAATTGCTAAAGAAGTTTCGATACTTTTTGGATAGTGTGTTAAAATTTGACTTTCAATTCTGTCTTTTAAGGGTGTTACAATGCTACCTCTATTTGTATAATCCTCTGGGTTAGCAGTAAATACAAATAAAATGTCTAGGGGCATACGTAATTTAAACCCACGAATTTGAATGTCCCCTTCTTGTAAAATATTAAACAAAGAAACCTGTATTCTAGCTTGTAAATCGGGGAGTTCGTTTATAACAAAAATACCACGGTTACTTCTAGGAATAATTCCGTAATGAATTACTTTTTCGTCAGCAAAACTTAGTTTTAAATTCGCGGCTTTAATAGGATCTATATCACCAATTAAGTCGGAGACACTTACATCGGGCGTGGCTAATTTTTCACCATAACGGTTACTTTTATGTAACCACTGAATAGGTGTATCGTCCCCGTGTTCAGCAATTAAGTCAATAGCAAATCGGCTTAGAGGCTGCAAAGGATCGTCGTTTACCTCCGAACCAGCTATAATAGGAATGAATTCGTCTAGCAAATCTACCATTTGGCGTGCCATCCTTGTTTTTGCCTGACCACGTAAACCCAAGAATAAAATATTATGCTTACTTAATATGGCTCGTTCTACGTCAGGTATAACCGTATCCTCATAACCTAAAATACCCTCAAATGGATTTTCTTTTTTTTGAATGCATGCTATTAGGTTTTCTCTTATTTCTTCTTTTATAGACTTGCTTTTATAACCCGATTTTTTTAAATCTCCTAGTGTTACAATTTTTTTTATGTCAACAACTTTTTTCATATTAATATACTGTTTTTCGTTTGCCACTTTCAAAATCATTAAATATAAATGCGCCCAAATTATCTAATGAAGCAAAATAAGCTTTGCCATTATTCATTTCAGTAAATTCTGTTACAAATTTTTGCAGATAAGGGTCGGAGGCAATCATGAATGTGGTTATAGGAATTTTTAATTTTTTACACTGTGAAGCCAAATTAATACAACGGTTAACAACCTTTCGGTCAAGGCCAAAACTATTTTTATAATACTTACCTCCAATTTTTAAACAAGTAGGTTTACCATCGGTAATCATAAATATTTGCTTATTAGCGGTTTTTCGTTTGCGCAATAATTCCATCGCTAACTCAAGTCCGGCAACAGTATTTGTATGATAAGGACCAACTTGTAAATAAGGTAAATCTTTAATCTGAATTTGCCATGCATCATTTCCAAAAACAACAATATCTAAAGTATCCTTAGGATATTTCTTTGTAATTAATTCACTCAATGCCATTGCTACTTTTTTAGCAGGCGTAATTCTATCCTCACCGTATAAAATCATGGAGTGAGAAATATCAATCATGAGCACGGTGGAAGCTTGTGTTTTAAAATCGGCTTCTCTAATCACCAAATCGTCCTCGTGCATTGAAAAGGTATCTGTTCCGCGATTGATTTGTGCATTTTTTATGCTCTCTGTAAAATCAATTTGTTCCATAAGGTCCCCAAACTGAAAGGAACGTGTATCAGAATTTAGTTCGCCTGTTTGTCCCGCCTTGGTAGTTTGGTGGCTTCCGGCTTTTGTTTTTTTAAGTTTGCCGAAAATTTCCTCTAAACTTTTTTGACGAATGGTTTGCTCGGTTTTAGGCGTAATGGCAAAGCGACCGTCTTGCGGATTTTCTTTTAAATAGCCATTTTGCTTAAGGTCATCTATAAAATCACCGATACCATATTTATCATCAGTTAACTTATGTTCGCGGTCCAATTGGTTTAACCAGTCCAATGCTTCCGTTGCTTCTCCACTAGTGTAGTTTAGAAGTTGCGTGAAAATATCAAGCAATTGTTCAAACTTGCTTTTGTTATTTTCTTGTGGATTAAAGTTTATAAACCGATGACCTATCATAATGACAACAAAATTATGAAATAGTGTGCATTTAACATAAGAAGGATTTGTTAATGAGTAGAAAAATGCTGCAATTCGACAATCCTTCTTAAACAAAAAAATTATAATTCAAATATTGCTTGCTT
>CAJATB010000068.1 GCA_903944755.1 uncultured Bacteroidota bacterium | reverse complement strand
TGCAAGTAGTAAAGTTGTTTATGACGTCTTAAAGCATGTGGATGATGAATTTGCTCATAACAAAACGTCACTGTCAAAACAATTTAATAGCAGAAATTTAATTGAAGAAATTTTAAAAAGTGATAATGGCATAAAGCTTTTAGAAAAAGATCTATTTGATTTATCTGAATTTATAAAAAAATCGCCATATAAAATTAAAACATCACTTGATTCATTAATTCCTATTCAAAAAGTAGTTACTACCATTAAAGGTAAAGAAGAAGCTTGGGAATATTATTTGTTTATGCATAAGCCTTCTGCAATTAGTTACATGCAATTAGAACGTATTAAATTATTGATAACTAAAACACAGCTATTATATCAAGAGGCGGCACTTGCTGAAATTGGATATCAACCGACTTATTTTTCCCAATTTAATCCCAAATTATATGTCTTAAAAGCCAATGTTAAAGAATATAAAGAGGAAGAGATTATTCAACCAGGGCAAAAAGTAATAAGTGTTAATGACGAGGTGTTTGATGATTTATTTAAAAAGATTTTGGCTTCGCTTCACACGGAGAACATATTTGTTGGTTTAAACAATACACTTTTAAGTGATTTTGACTTTATGTTGGGTAAGGAATTTGAAGTTGAAATTTTACCCAAAGTGAATATCACAAAAGCAAATAATAACTATAGAGTAGTCTTTAATAAAACAGGGGAGTATATGCTTCGTTTTTATGATCTAAGAAAAGACAAAAAAGTTTTATTTGAGAAAAAAATTAATGTAAATCCAATACCTGATCCAATAGTGAAGGTTAGGGGTGATAATTTAAGTAATTACTCTATATCTGTAAAGGATTTGTTAAGTGCAGAGCGTTTGGAGGCTAAGCTAGAGATTAATAATTTAAATTTCTTTCCTGGCCGTATCAATAGTTATAAAGTGATACGCATTCATAATGGTAAGGAGGAAGAATCGGTTAATAATTATGGAGAGTTATTTCAATCCCCTACTCAAAAAGTATTAGGGGCTCTTAAGAAAAATGATCTATTAATTTTTGACAATGTCAATATGTCTTTAGTGGATGGATCTACAAGAACATCCGCTCCAATCATTTATAAAATAACAGATTAAAAAATATAGCAATAATAATGTTTCGCAATTTACTTATAACAAAAAAGCATTTAAACGCTATAATGATTCTTGGATTTGCTTTTGCAACGACACAATCATTTGGGCAGGATACACTTGCTGGTAATTATCCATTTCTTTCCATTAAGTCAGGTAATCACGTAATAAAAAGTGTTGTTACGGTAAAGGGTAAACTAGAAATAGAAGCTGGGGCAAAGATTGAATTAATTGAGCCAGGAGTCATCGTATGCGAAGGAGCTGTAAATTTTAAAGGGGAATCAAATAATAAAATTGAAATTTTTGGCAAATTGAATCAAGAAGGTGTTGGTATGGTTATAAGAGGGTTGGATTCAAATAGTAATAGTAACATTGATATTAGATATGTGACGTTTAAAAACTTGCAATTACCATTATTTTTTGACTTTGGCTGGAAAAGGACAGGGGTTAATATAAGTGATAATTATTTCATCAATAATATTGGCAAGGTTTCAGTTATACAGGTATTGAATCCTCCTTTTAATTTTAATTTAGATTCAAGCTATATAGACTTTAAAGTAATAAATAACTTATTTTCTGGGAATAATGCTGCCTTATATTTTGAAGATCTTAAAAGTGATCATATTAATTTTGAGATTAGTAATAATGCAATTGTAGGAAATAATGTTTATGGGTTTAAAAACTACAACATTTCAACAAATGTATTATACGGTAGGGTAGATCAGTTGTTTTCAAGGTTTAATCCTAAAATAGAAAATAATAGTTTTGTTTTTAATTATTTAGTTGACAATATAACAGATACGGTTGTTCATTTAGCAAATTTTGGTGTTTATGGCACTGATAAAACCATTGATTTTAAAAATAATTTTTTAGGTTCTTCAAATAAAGGGGTAATTCAAAAAAGTATCTACGATCAAACTTTAAATTATAATGCACCCAAGGTTGAATTTGAACCTTTTTTATCCACACCATCTGAAAACAATCCATCTCATGTTTTTGAGATTAATAATTTAGATAATTCATATTTACAGGATACAATTATCATTAAAGATGCACTTAAAGGTTTGGTTTTGAAATCAAACGCTACTTTAAATTATACCAAAGCTAAATTTAGCTATACTTATTTCAAAGATGATAGTAGTTTAAAAAAGGTAGATACAACTCTTACTTATGATGTTCAGCCAAATGGAAATAGCACTAAGCTAACTATTACAAAAAATGTAAATGCTACTAAAAAAATAGGGTATTATAATATTGGAGATATTATTGATCCTAAAGGCGGGTATGTTCCCGAGGTAAAGGTGGGATATATTGCTTATTTAAATGATTTAAGAAGAAGAAAGCTTCTTGCTGAATTATTAAAAGAGAAGAAAACGGAGGATAGTTTAAAATTGCCACCTCCTCCAGCCGATTCTATAAAAAATCAGTTTCAAAAAATTGAAGCACCGCAAAAAAGTAGATTTGAGCTTGGCATATATAGTGGACTTGCCATTTTTAACGGCACCATAAGTCAAAGTAGTTTATTTAATAATGATAAAAACCTATTCAACGGTTTAAATATTAACTATACAATATTTTCAAACTTGAGTGCAAGTATGACTATTGCTAGTTTTAAATTAAGTAATTCAGACGAAAATTCGAATAATAATGAACAGCAAGCTAGGGGCATGAGTTTTTCAACCTCTATGCTTGGAGTTTCTACTTCCGTTAATTATGATTTTGTTGATAATCGTCTATATACAAAAGCAAGAAAAATTAGGCCATCTATTGGAGTTGGATTGGATGTAAATTCATTTTCACCAACAGGCATATATAATGGGGTTGTATATAAGTTACAACCTTTAGGGACAGGAGGTCAGTTTATTGACAGTACCAAAAAAGCTTATTCGAGTTTAGCTTTGGGTTATTTTTTCAATTTCAAAATCAAGTACCAAATAAACAGGTTTAATAGTGTTGGTCTTCACATGTCTATTCATAAGAGTATGTCAGATTATTTGGATGATGTAGGGCCTGATTTATATCCCTCAACAGATAAAATTATGAAAAGCAAGGTTGACAACAAAGATGCTGCAATCTATTTTTCTAATCCTGGAAATCCAACAAGAATTATTTTTGGACAATATAGAAACAGTCCAAATAATGCAAAAGACGGGTATATTAATTTTGGTATTTTTTATTCAAGAAAATTATTTAAATAAAATTTAATTAATGAAAATAAAGAATTACAT
>CAJATB010000067.1 GCA_903944755.1 uncultured Bacteroidota bacterium | reverse complement strand
CTTTGTCTCCGGTTTTACCTTGCAGGTGAGGTACATACAAGCTATCTCCTGCTTGTACTTTAAATTGTTGTCCTGCGATTTTAACTACTGCTAACATAATGTCCAAAATTAGGACGGCAAAGGTAATTATTTTTATCCCAAATTGCAATTAATTCTCAAAAAATATAATAGGGCCTCCAAATTGCCTTAAAAACCCACATTTATCTGATTTTTAAGGACTAAAGCGATTTGACAATAACTAAATTAGTACCTAATTTCGCCCTGTTCTATCCATTATAATGTATCCGAATATGATTAATGTCAAATCTTTATTGGCGAAACCCTTTGCAGGTGTCATTCATCGTCAAATTCAAAAGGATCGTAAAAACGCCCTCAAAGATCAACAAGACATTCTAAATCAATTAATTAAGGTTGGAAAAACTACCCTTTTTGGCAAAGAACACCATTTTGACAAGGTAAATGACTATCCAAGCTTCCAAAGAGCAGTGCCTCTAAGAGACTACGAACAGTTTATACCCTATATCGACCAAATTAAAGAAGGGACTCAAAATGTGCTTTGGAAAGGCCGACCTATCTATTTTGCTAAAACCAGTGGTACTACCAGCGGGGTAAAATACATTCCTATTACTAAGGACTCCATTGGCAATCATATATCTGGAGCTAGAAATGCCCTTCTAGCTTATATGTCTGTAACGGGAAATACCCAGTTTGCAGGCGGTAAAATGATTTTTCTAAGTGGTTCCCCCGAGCTAGAGCGTGTGGGTGGCATTCCCACAGGAAGATTAAGTGGCATAGTGAATCATCATATTCCTCAATATTTAAGAGGGAACCAATTACCCAGCTTTGAAACCAATTGCATAGAAGAGTGGGAAGAGAAACTAGATAAGATAGTTGCTGAAACAGTGGGCAAGGATTTAACATTAATTGGAGGTATTCCACCTTGGGTGCAAATGTATTTTGATAGAATAGTTGAATTGACGGGGAAACCTGTCATTGAAATTTTCCCTAATCTTCAAGTGCTAGTGCAAGGGGGTGTGAATTTTGAACCTTATAAAACAAAATTATTTGATACCATTGGGAAACAAATAGATACCATTGAATTATTTCCCGCCAGTGAAGGTTTCTTTGCTTATCAAGATACAAGAACAGAACCAGGATTATTATTAAACACCCATAGTGGTATTTTTTATGAGTTCATCCCACTTGCAAGTGTACATGATGAAGCACCTCAAAGAATTTCACTCGCAGAGGTGAAGCTTGGAGAGCAGTATGCCTTAATCATTAATAGTAATGCAGGTTTATGGGGTTATCATTTGGGAGACACCATTAAGTTTGTAAGTATTGATCCCTATAGAGTGATTGTTACAGGAAGAGTCAAACATTTTATATCGGCCTTTGGAGAGCATGTGATTGGAGAAGAAGTGGAGCAGGCATTAATGGAAGTAGCTAAAAATATGGATGTGTCTGTGGTAGAATTTACTGTGGCTCCTTTTATACAACAAGGGGAAGGGAAAAGTTACCATGAGTGGTTTATTGAGTTTGAGAAAAAACCTGCAGACATGGCTTTGTTTAGTAAGCAATTGAACGAAGCCTTATGTACTAAGAATGTTTATTACGAGGATTTAATGGCAGGGTCTATATTAGCGCCTTTGCAAATTAAACCAATGCAAAAAAATGCCTTTATCGATTATATGAGAGCGCAAGGAAAATTGGGGGGTCAGAATAAAGTACCCCGTTTAAGTAATGACAGAGTTATCGCTAATGCGTTAAAGCAATATATTGCGCCATAAAAAAATAATAGCTTAATTTTAATTTCTAAGAAAACTATTGGATGAGTCAAAAAAGAATTGCCATTTTCGGATCAACAGGGTCGATAGGGAAACAAACCCTTGAGGTAATTGCTGCACATCCTGAATTATTTGTAGCAGAAATATTAACAGCCCATTCCAACGAATCTTTATTAATTGAGCAAGCATTACTATTCCAACCCAATATGGTGGTAATAGTAGATCTTACAAAATATGCCACTGTTAAAAAAGCATTAGAAGGTAAACCCATCAAAGTTTTTGCTGGAGAAGATG
>CAJATB010000066.1 GCA_903944755.1 uncultured Bacteroidota bacterium | reverse complement strand
TAATAAAAAGTACAGCGCAAAGAAAAAGGCTCACATAAGCATTTAGCTTAATCCAGTCTTTTAATTTATTAGACTGAGGTTGCTCCCTTTGGATGCCCAATTTCAAAAACTTAAAACTTACAAAAGTGTAAATCACAAGGCACGCAATTATAAATACCATAATTAGGGTACTTGGATTAGCTAATGCGGAAATCAATAAGGCAATGTCCAAAAATGCGAATATTAATGAAATAGGAATTAATAAATAGGATAGGACTACGTATAGTTTTAAATTTTTTTGCATGTACTTATTTTAAATTCAATTTTATATGCAGTTCTTCAAATTGCTTATCGTCAATAGTGCTAGGTGCATCTAACATTACATCACGTCCACTATTGTTTTTAGGGAATGCGATAAAATCTCGTATACTTTCACTTCCACCTAATAACGCACACAAGCGATCAAAGCCAAAAGCTAGTCCACCATGTGGAGGTGCTCCATATTCAAAAGCGCCTAACAAGAAGCCAAATTTATGTTGGGCTTCTTCAGGTGACATACCTAAAGCTGCAAACATTTTTTCTTGTAATGCTCTTTGGAAAATTCGAATAGAACCTCCACCAATTTCGTTTCCGTTTAAAACCATATCATAAGCGTTCGCTTTGATATTTGCGTAAGGGTGTTCTAAATATTTTGCAGCGTCTTTAATTTCAGGTGCATTATTAATCATAATATCTATATGGTCTGGCTTGGGAGAAGTAAACGGATGGTGTCTAGCTACCCAACGGTTGCCTTCTTCATCATATTCAAACAATGGGAAATCCAATACCCAAAGTAACCTGAATTCGTCGTCTTTTCTAAAGCCTAATTGTTTGCCTAATTCTAAACGTAAGTCACTTATTG
The DNA here is from genome assembly GCA_903944755.1 of uncultured Bacteroidota bacterium. Lineage (GTDB taxonomy): Bacteria > Bacteroidota > Bacteroidia > Chitinophagales > Chitinophagaceae > Sediminibacterium. The sequence goes on along the minus strand of CAJATB010000066.1, from coordinate 2,664 downwards.
CTTTACGTGTTCTTTCTTCTGCACCGGCAAGTACTAATATTAAATCTCCTGCTTTTGCATTTGTTGCTGCAGCAATTGCTTTTAACTTATCCTCATTATAAAACTTGTCAACGCTACTTTTAAAAGTACCATCGGCATTACATTTAATAAATACTAAACCCTTCATTCCAATTTGAGGACGTTTAACCCACTCGGTTAAATCATCGGTTTGTTTACGTGAGTATTCACTGCAACCAGGAACAGCAATTGCAATTACCGTTTCAGCTTCATCAAACACTTTAAAATCAACACCATTAATTAATGCTGCTTGATCCTGCTTTTCAGCATACACATGCGATGGCTTTTTTAAATTGCATAGTTCCATGCCAAAACGAATATCTGGCTTATCGTTGCCATAATTCCACATTGCGTCCTCCCATGTCATTCTTTGAACCGTGTCGGTATAGTCAATGTTCTTTACGTCCTTGAAAATGCTTTTAATTAAACCTTCAAACATATTTAATACGTCCTCTTGTTCTACAAAGCTCATCTCACAGTCAATCTGTGTAAATTCAGGTTGTCTATCAGCTCTTAAATCCTCGTCTCTAAAACATTTTACAATTTGGTAATAGCGGTCATAGCCACTTACCATTAATAATTGCTTAAAAGTTTGTGGAGATTGCGGTAAAGCGTAAAATTCACCTTCATTCATTCTGCTTGGCACTACAAAATCACGTGCTCCTTCGGGGGTAGATTTTATTAAGAAGGGAGTTTCAATATCCATGAAACCTTTTTCATGTAAATAGTTCCTTGTTGCACGGTTTACATTATAACGCAATTCCATGTTCTTCTTAATTGCATTTCTTCTTAAATCCAAGAAACGATATTTCATTCTTATGTCATCACCTCCATCAGTGTCGTCTTGGATAGTAAATGGTGGAACGATTGATGCATTTAATATTTTAAATGCTGTAACTTTTAATTCAATCTCGCCAGTGGGAATGTTTAAGTTTTTACTAGAACGTTCAATGACAGTTCCTTTTACTTGTATTACAAACTCGCGACCTAATGGTTGTGCATCAAGCTGTGTTTGTAATTCTTCGCCCATTAATAGTTGAGTAATACCATAACGGTCCCTCAGGTCCACAAAAGTGATTGCTCCAAATTTTCTGATTGTTTGAACCCAACCTGCAAGGGTTACATTTTGGTTTACAAATTGAATATTTAATTCTCCACAATGATGCGTACGGTACATATAAAACTATTAAAATGTTAGGTCTGCAAATATAGCCCAAATCCTATAAAATCACGACCTTTGCTGTATGTCAGCACAAGCAATTTCCAATCGTACTAGGCGTATCGTATTATCGGGCTTCTTCTTTTTTGCGGGTATTTGCTTTGCTAGTTGGGCTAGTCGAATTCCTGACGTAAAGATGCAGCTGGGTTTGAATGATGCTGAATTTGGGGGAATGTTGCTTTTTTTGCCATTAGGGTCATTTATTGGGATCCCTATTTCGGGCAGCCTAACTTCTTTATATGGCAGTAATAGAATGCTAAAGATAGCTGCTGTTTTATATCCAGTTGCCCTAATTATGCTTGGACTTGCTACAAATACCTGGCAATTAGGAATTTGTTTATTCTTTTTTGGGATGGCGGGTAACTTATACAATGTTTCTGTGAATACACAAGCGGTAGTGCTAGTAAAATCGTTTGAAAAAAGTATTATTTCTACTTTTCATGGGTTTTGGAGTTTAGCAGGTTTCGCAGGTGGGCTTGTTGGCGGTTTTTTTGTTGCTAAGGATATGTCGGTGCTAAGTCAATTTATAGTTATCGCAGGTGCTTCTTCTTTGTTTTTATTTTTCGCGCACCCTTATTTATTACAAAGTGAGAAAAACAAACAATCACTTAATAAAATGTGGAATAAGCCAAGTCCGCTTATGTTACAATTTGGTTTTATTGCATTGAGTAATATGATATGTGAAGGAATGATGTTTGATTGGAGTGGGGTATTTTTTCAGGATGTTGCAAAAGTGTCAAACGAATTGAGGACTATTGGCTATATCAGTTTTATGGCTTGTATGACAACAGGTAGAATGTTTGCCGACAAATTAATTACGTATTGGGGAGCAAGAAAGCAGTTAATGTTAAGCGGGCTATTGGTAATAATTGGTTTAATAATTGCAGTAAGTTTCCCTTCATTAATTGTTAGTGCTTTAGGTTTTATGTTTGTTGGTTTTGGAGTGTCTTCGGTGATACCAACTATTTATGGAAGTGTTGGTAAGTCGGCAGCTCCAGGCCAGGCAAGTATTGCGCTGGCTTCGGTTTCGTCGGTTGGCTTTTTTGGCTTTTTAATTGGGCCCCCTATAATTGGATTCTTGTCACAAGCAATTGGACTGCGTTGGGCATTCTTGTCGGTTGCATTATTGGGGCTTGTTACTTTTATACAAGCATATCGCTTAAAGAAGTATTTGTAATTATTATAAAGTAAGGGGGTCATGCCTATGCTTTGGCATGTATAATATATAATAATAAGCAAGAATTAATACACCTACAAATGAAGGTATAACCGCTAAGTGTTTAACACTATATGTTTGATAAATTTGGATATGGTCAACACCGAAAAACTCAGTACACATCCAAAAAGAGTTAGCGGTAATCCATACAGTAATTGCTAAATTATGACAT